>CANFHJ010000006.1 GCA_947446605.1 Bacteroidota bacterium
TCCAAGGCCTCTTGCACCAATTGTTCGCTTTCAGAATCCAATGAACTGGTAGCTTCATCCAACAGAAGAATAGCAGGATTTTTAAGAATGGCGCGCGCAATAGCGATACGCTGGCGTTGACCGCCACTCAATTTAATACCACGTTCGCCTACTATGGTATCATAAGCTTCTGGAAAACGTGCAATAAACTCATGTGCATTGGCTTTTTTTGCCGCCTCCATTATCTCTTCCAAAGATGCATTTGGCTTGCCATAGGCAATGTTTTCTTGAATGGTTCCGCCAAAAAGTATAACATCTTGAGGAACAAAAGCAATTTGTTTACGTAATTCAGTAAGTGCAAATTCACGGCTATCTACCCCATCAAATAGAATTTCACCTTCACTTGGCTCATAAAACTTTAGTAATAGGGAGGCGATGGTACTTTTACCGGCGCCACTTGGTCCAACCAAGGCTACCTGTTCGCCATTTTTTACTTCTAAATTGATATCTCTTAAAACTTGCACATCTTTTCTTGAAGGGTAAGAAAAGGCAACTTTTTTAAATTGAACATTGCCTGCAATTCTGTGTTTTAATTGGATTGCTTCTTCCGTTAATTGAACTTCTTCACCGTTTTCGCGCAACAATTCACGCACTCTTTGGGTAGCGCCTAATGTTTTTTGTAATTGACTAAACATATCTGCAAAACCAGCGAAGGTACCACCCACAAAAGCTGAGAAAATTACGAACATGGTTAAATCTCCAGCGCTTAATTCACCTGTTTTAATTAAGCCAGCGCCGTACCACATTACAAATGCAATGGCACCAAAAACACTAAATATCATAAAGCTAACAAAGGCGCCGCGGTAACGGGCATTGGATATGGCTGTTTCCACTACGCTAAAAATACTTTTACGGTAGCGTTTCATTTCGTGCGCTTCGCTTGTAAAGGCTTTTACAATGGAAATACCTTGAAAAGTTTCCTGCACAATGGTGCCACTTTCGGCCAATTGATCTTGCGCTTTGCGGGACATTTTTCTGATGCGCATACCAAAAACAACCGCTACAACTGCTATGAGGGGAACTACCGAAAGCATAACAAAGGCAAGCTCTTTGGAGATCCAAAAGATAAAACTAAGTCCTATGATTAAGGTAAAAATTCCTCTTAAAAATTCGGCCAAGGTAAAGGAAATGGCATCTTGAATTTGGGATAAATCTGAACTGATTCTATTACTTAATTCACCTACACGCTGCTCACTATAAAAGCTCATGGGCATGCTTAGGAGCTTACCGTATAAGTCGGAACGCATATTTGCCAGAGACTTCTCTCCTACTTCGGTTAGCAAATAAATACGCATAAATGAAAAGATGGTTTGAACCGAAAGCTGCAAGAATAGCAGCAACAAAATGGTATTTAAACTCCATTGCACGGTTTTTAGGTCAAAACCCAAGGATGCTGCTGAACTCATGCCAACTTGCGGCAATTGCACCTGCGAACCAGGTGCAGCTGCATCGATCATTTTACCAAGAAGAAAAGGGAAAATCATTGTACTAAAAGCCGAAAGAGCTATGAATACTAGGCTTAAAATAAACTTACCTCTAAAGGGTTTAATGTATGCGAATAGTGATAAAGCTTCACCTAAACTTTCTTTTGTAATTTTTGCTTTAACGGATTCTTGTTCTAAGTTACCGTTGCTATTAAAACTTCTTTTGGCCATAATTTAACTGCAAATATAAGCAGCTAGAACAAGGGCAAATATTTTTTCTTTGAAATGAAAGAAAATGACGATAAAATTTGAAATCCTAAGCCTTTACTCGAAGCGCAGGTGTTTGACAGAATCGCCGGAATCGCGCAATTCTATGAGCGAATCAATTCCAATTGAAAGGTGTTTAGCAACAAAATTATTGGTTACAGACACATCACTTTTGGAAGTTTTTACGCCTTCTGGCACCATCGGGTTATCGCTTACAAGCAGCAAAGCACCTTTGGGTATTTCATTAACAAATCCTGTAATAAAGATGGTTGCTGTTTCCATATCTATTCCCATTGCACGTGTTTTACGCAAGTATGTTTTAAATTCTTCATCATGTTCCCAAACACGCCTGTTGGTAGTATATACGGTGCCGGTCCAATAATCCATTTCATGTTTTACAATGGTAGCAGAAACGGCCTTTTGCAAGCGAAAAGAAGGCAGTGCAGGAATTTCTTGCATAATATAATCATTGCTGGTTCCCTCGCCACGAATGGCAGCAATTGGAAGAATTAAATCTCCAATTTTTGTAGCTTTTTTTAGTCCACCACATTTGCCTAAAAACAAGGCAGCCTTTGGATGAACGGCACTTAATAAATCCATACAGGTTGCCGCCATGGCGCTACCCATTCCAAAGTTGATGATGGTAATATTATCTGCAGTAGCAGTTTGCATGGGTTTATCGCGACCCATTACTTCCACATTAAAACGTTCGGCAAATAAGTCGACATAATTAATAAAATTAGTCATTAATATATACTCTCCGAAAGCTTCTAGCGGACGACCAGTATAGCGGGGTAGCCAATCGTTTACAATTTCTTGTTTGGTTTTCATTTTAGCAATATAATTTATTGTTAGCAGGCAGCCAAAAGGATAAAGCATGAATTTTGTGTTAATTTATTTGTGGCTTCAAGTTTCTGCTTATTTTCGTTGCATGAAAATACAAATAACCTTAGGCATAAGTCTTTTATTTTGCTTGAATTTAAATGCACAAAACAAGAAAAAGATTTGCATTGCATTTTATAATCAAGAAAATTTATTTGACACATTGGACACTCCCAATAAAAACGACGAGGAATTTTTACCTGAAGGAACCTATAGGTGGAACACAGAAAAATACAACAACAAACTTAACAATATGGCCAAAGTAATTGGGGCAATGAATGAAGGTAATGGTCCAGATATGCTGGGCATGTGCGAAGTAGAGACTGAAATTGCTGTGAAGGATTTATGCAATGAATTAAGAAAAAACAAAATAGATTATGGCTATGTATGGTTTGATAGTCCGGATGAGCGTGGGATAGACAATGCCTTAATTTACAAAAAGAGTAATGTAAAGAAAAGCAGTTCTAAAATGTTTACCATAGATACAGCAGGCATTGGAGGTGATAATACCAGAGGGATTGTAATGGCAGATTTTACATTAATAAATAATAGTCGCTTGGTGATATTAGTGAATCACTTTCCAAGCAGAAGAGAAGGGGAAAAAGAAAGTGAGTATAAACGCCTTTATGTAGCCCAACGTTTAAAAAACATTTGCGATAGTATTCAATTAAAGGACCCTACATGTTTTGTTTTGGTGATGGGAGATTTTAATGACTATCCAGCTAATATTAGTATTCGCGAGGTAATGCAGGCCGGAGCTAATCTAAAAGAAATAGGAAAATTGGGCTTTTACAATCCCATGAATCAATTATTGGCAGAGGGAAAAGGATCATACAAACACAAAGGTGAATGGAATTTTTTAGACCAAATGTTGTTGAACCAAATTTTGGTTAATGGTAAAGGAAAGTTAAGTTATGAAAACAATTCTGCCAATACTTTCAAGGAAGATTGGATGTTAGAAACAGAAGAAAAATACAAAGGAAATCCAAAAAGAACTTTTGGCGGAAAGAAATATTTAAATGGGTATAGCGACCATTTACCTGTGTATTTATACTTGAATATGAATTAATGTCGGTTTTACCAACAGTATTTACCAATATAGACGGAAGTAAAACATTATTCCGCGCAGACATTGATGAAACGTATCATTCGAGACATGGCGCCATTGCGGAAAGTTTGCATGTTTTTATCAAGGAAGGTTTGCATTATTATTTAGAAAATAATAATAATAAAAACATCTCAATTATTGAGGTTGGGTTTGGTACTGGCTTAAATGCCATGTTGAGTTATCTGGAAACAATAAACAATAATTTAAACCTTAGTTACCAAAGTATAGAAACCATTCCACTCCCCTATTCTTTGGTTCAAGACTTACAATACAACAATTATTGGAGCGAAGTGGACGAAAACAGATTTGCGCTGATGCACCAAGGCAACTGGGATGAATTTATTGAAATTAGTAATGGATTTAAATTAAAAAAAATCAATGAAAGTTTACTTGATTTCAAAACCAGCGATCTATTTGATTTAGTTTATTTTGATGCATTTGGACCCGATAAACAAACTGAGCTTTGGCAGCTAGAAGTTTTTGAGAAATTATTTTCAATGATGAATAAGGGAGCAATTTTTGTAACCTATGCATCAAAAGGAGATGTAAGGAGAGCTTTATTAGCAGCAGGATTTAAGGTAGAGAAAATTGCTGGTCCACCCAGGAAAAGACATATGCTTAGGGCAATTAAACCAAGTTAACTATGAAAAACAAAAACTTTGAATTCTTGATTACTGGCGGTGGAATTGCGGGATTAATGATGGCCTTTCATTTAAGAAAAGCAGGTAAAAGTTTTTTAGTTATTGACAATAAGCTTGCGCAATCATCAAGTAAGATTGCTGCTGGAATGTTTAACCCAATTAGTGGCAAGCGCATGAGTGTTAATTGGAAAGCAGAAGAATTATTGGCACAATTACACAAAGATTTTATTGAAATGGAATCCTTGCTTGGTGCCAATTATTTGGTTCACGCAAATATTCTTCAGGCATTTGGCAATGTAAAAGAATCAAATGATTTCATGGCCCGTTTAGACTTTCCAGCTTTTAAGCAGTATGTAGATGCGGATACAATGAAAACATGTGCATTAAGAAACGAATTTGGCATATTTGAGGTTATTGGATCGGGATGGGTAAAAACAGCAGAATGGATAAATGCCTTTCAAACATTTTTAGAAAATGAGGGCTGTTTTATTCAGGACCAGTTTAAGTGGGATGAAATTTTAAAGGCTGAAGAAAATTGGCAATGGAAAGATTACCAATTTGAGAATATTATTAGTTGCGAAGGCTACCAATATGACCAAAACCCTTATTTCAATTGGTTGCCTTTTAAACTCTGCAAAGGACAAGTTTTATTAATTGATTGCAAAGGTTTGAATGAAAAATACATTTTAAAAAGAGGTGTTTATTTGGTTCACCAATACGATACTATTTATAAAGTTGGGGCAAGTTATGAATGGGATTTTGAGGATGCAGAGCCAAACGCAGCTGGTAAAGAAACCTTAATAGAAAAAGTAAAACAAATGATTGAATTGCCCTTTGAGGTAATAGACCATTTAGCGGGCATTAGACCAACTACAAGAGACAGAGCGGCCATTTTGGGACAACATCCTACTGTTTCCAATTTATATATTTTCAATGGCTTGGGAACAAAAGGAATGTTACAAGCCCCTTTCTTAGCAGCACATTTAAGTAAATATATTTTAGAAAAAGAAACGTTGTATAAGGATGTTGACCTAAAAAGATTTTATCAATTCTACGCAAATGGTCACTAAAACACTATGGTGTAAAAGATATTTGGTTCGAAATTAGTTTAGCTATTAAATTGCATTATGGAATGGACAATTGAGAAAATTAGATTAGATTTAAAATACACTTGGAAAATCTCACGAAATGCGAGCACATTTAAAGAGAATTTTATTGTAAGGTGCAAAGGTGAAGGGTTTGAGGGAATGGGTGAAGTTGCGCCAAATATAAGGTACAATGAAACTCCTGATTTAATAGCACTTGCATTTGCCAGTATAAAAAATGATTTAGGACAATGTATAATTAGTACTGAAGCAATTGAAAGTTTTATCAATACATCCAATATTCCAAATTCATTAAAATTTGGAATTGAAAGCGCATTTGTTCATTGGCATTGCAAAAAATACAAAATTACCCTTCAACAATTTTTAGGTATAGAAAAGCCAAAATTTGTAGCGAGTTGTTATACAATGCCTATTATGGATCCAAGTCTAATTAAAGATTTTTATGAGGAACATCATTTGAATAGATTTAATTTTATTAAGCTAAAAGTGAATGATGTAGCTGCAATTGACATGTTAAAAGAGATTGGGAAATTAGGTAATCACCCAATTATGATTGATGCCAATGAAGCCTGGAAAGACGTAGATGTTTTAATTAATTTCCTTCCAAAATTAATGGCATTTCCTGTTGAGTTTATAGAACAACCAATGCCTTCCGCATTTACAGAAGAATATGTTCATCTAAAGAAAAACTGTCACCTCCCTATAATGGGCGATGAAAGTGTAATAAACAATCCTGATTTTGACATATTAGAAAAACAGTTTGATGGTGTAAACATGAAACTGATGAAAGCGGGCTCTTATTTAAATGGAGTAAAAATATTGAAAGAAGCAAATAAACGTGGCATGAAAACTATGATTGGCTGCATGGTGGAGACTACATTGGGAATTAAGGGTGCTTGGGATTTATGCGCGCTAGCACAATATGCAGATTTGGATGGTTGTTTAATAGTAGAAAATGAACCATTTCATTTACTAAACGAAAAAGATGGCAATTTTTTTGAAGTGTAAAAATGGAAACCAATAGCATTTCAGAAATTAAAAAAGAGCTTCAACAATTACCGCAAAAAGAATTGCTAGAAATTTGTCTGCGTTTAACAAAATTCAAGAAAACAAATAAAGAATTAGCCCATTATATTTTATTTGAAGCACATAATGAAAATGCTTATATAGAAAAAGCCAAAATTGAAATAAGTAATAGGTTTGAAGAAATGCCTATGAGTAGTTTATTTTTTAGCACAAAGCATCTAAGAAAAACACTTCGAATAGCCAAGCAATATGCACAATACAGCAAATTACCACAAACTGAAATTGAATTAATTTTACATTTTTGTTTCGAATTAAAACAACGAAAAAATTACTGGCAAAACTATCAAGCCATTGAAGGAATTTATGAAAGACAAATTATAAAAATTGCTTCAGATTCAAAAAAATTACATGAAGATTTGCAATATGATTATGAGCTTATGCTAAAAAAAATAATTAACTTAGGCAAAGAATTTTAACTCATCAATTAAATCTGATGCGATGGCGTGTTTGTACTTTTTAAGGTGAAGAGATTGCGCCAAATTCCCATGCACAAATACCGCTTTAATAGCTGCTTCTAGGGGCGATAATCCATTTGCTAAATAAGCAGTTACTATTCCCGTTAACACGTCGCCACTGCCTGCTGTGGCTAATAATGGATGACCAGTAGAATTGAAATACACCTTTTTATCTGGAGAAATGATGGCTGTATAAGCACCTTTCAATACAATTACAATTTCATGTTTTGCAGCCATTTCAATAGCTAAATTTAATCGTACTAATGAATTTTTGGAGGGACCGAATAGGCGATCGAACTCCTTGTAATGAGGCGTAATTATGCAGTTGGAAGGAAATTTAAACAAGGTATTTTCTTTCAATAAAACAGCACATGCGTTGATGGCATCGGCATCCAAAACAATGGGTTGATTAATATGATTCAACCATTTCCCAAATCCTTTAATAGTGCCCGTATGTGTTCCAATTCCAGGTCCAATGCCTATGGCTTGGTATTTTTCTGTTGAAGGAAAATTCCTCAATTCAAGTTCTTCATGGTCGGTAACAAGCATAGCCTCTGGAACAGAAGTTTGCAAAATTGTATACGCACATTTTGGAACAAAAACCGTTAACAAACCACATGAAGCGCGCAAGGCAGCTTTTGCCGAAAGCACGGCAGCCCCCAATTTTCCATAGCTACCTGCAATAAGCAATGCATGCCCTTTTTGCCATTTATAATCGAATTTAGCATACGAAACAGAAGGAATATTTTCTGGAATAAGCCAATTCCAAGTGGATAGTTTTTGAGGTGAAAACTTGGGATGTAAACCGATAGGAACTACAAATAACGAACCAAGGGCTTTCCCCGTTTCTTCGAACAAAAAACTTGATTTAGGAATTTGGAATGTATAGGTTTGGTGTGCAATAAAAACTGTTGTTTTCTCCTGAAGTATTGCCAATTCAACATCTCCGAATAGGCCACTTGGAATATCTATGGAAATTTTTATTCCATTTTGTTTGTTTAAAAAATCAATCAATTCTTTTGCCAAACCATCTAAATTTTTAGTGAGGCCCGAACCAAAGATGGCATCTATATAAACATCATAAGATGAAATTTGGGTAAGCGTATCTATACTTTCAATCATTTGAAGTGGCACTCCAATTTCGATTGTTTTTTGCAATTGAATTTCAAAATCTGCACTCCCCTTTTCTTTTAGCATAAGCACATAAATTTTTGTGTTTAAACCCACTTCATGCAGCATTCTAGCAAACACTAAACCATCGCCGCCATTGTTACCTTGACCACAAAACACTGCAAATTGCTTGTTGCTTGGTTCGGGCAAAAAAGATTGCATTTGATGCGCAAACACTGCATAGGCTTGTTGAGCGGCAATTTCCATTAATTCAATTGAACTGATAGGTTCATGTATTATGGTAAAGGCATCCCAATCTCTAATTTGAGCCGTGGTTAAAATTTTCATAAGTAAAAACCAAAGTTACTATAATTTGGTTCGAACCGATAAATAATAAAAGCCACTTCCTAAAAAATTGATTTTGGAAAGTGGCTTAAAAAAAGATTGGCAAAAATTAAAATGCCAACTCAGGTGGAGGAAACAATACCTCACCCGTTTGGGTATTTTCAACCTTTATAGCACATTGTGGGCATTGTTCTGCCGTTGACAATATTTCTGCTAGGTTGGCGCCATTCCTATTTACTATTTTAGATTGACCATTGCCATCGCGTTCAAAAACAGTTGGAGAGAACATAATACACAATTGTGAGCCAACGCATTTGTTGAGATCAACACTGACTTTAATGTTTTCCATAATTATTTAATTAAAGGCTTTATGTATACTGGTAATTCTTTAATTGCTCTGTGCACCACAGAAGGATAATATTCCAGTTGAGCACCTTCTACCAATTCTGGACATTGAATTCTGCTGATTAAACCAGCAAATGCTTCTTCCACTTCCATTCGGGCAAGAGAGGCTCCTAAGCATACATGAATTCCGTGTGCAAAGGCCACATGTAAATTTGGATTGCGTTCAATATCCAACCCATTAGGATCGGTAAACTGATGTGGATCTCTATTGGCACCTGATAAACTAACCAATAGACGATCACCTTTTTTGATTAATGTATTACCTACCTGCGTATCTTCTTTAGCCCAGCGCACTGTAGATTTTACAGAACCATCATAACGCAATAATTCTTCTACAGCTTTTTTCAATAGTTCTGGTTTCTGTTGGAATTTATCCCATTGATCGGGGTGATTGATAAATGCCATGGTACCATTTGCAATAAGGTTCATGGTGGTTTCATGACCACCAAAAACTAATAATACACATGTTGCCAAAACATCATTAGCAGTAATACTTCCAGCCTCTTCTGCAGAAAGCAATAAACTAATTAAATCAATACCAGGGCGCTCTCTTTTTTGTTCAATTAAAGGAGTGATATAATCTACTAAGGCATTGATTCCTTCGCAGGCAATTTCTCTGCGACGCGGTTCATCTGCTTTGATAAAAAAGAACACGCCTAATTTCTCCGACCATTCTTTAATTTTCTCAGTATCTAAATCAGGTGCACCAATCAGCTCAAGAATAACTGTCATTGGCACTTCATAGGCAAAGTCTTTTACAAAATCAATTTTACCTTTTGCCAAAACCTTATCCAATGTTTTTTGAACAATTTTTCGCACCATTGGACGGTAACGTTCGATGGCAATTGGCGTAAAATGTTTGTTGAGTAACATGCGCAATGCAGTATGTTCAGGTGGATCACGAAAAACCATCCAATAGGATAAGATTTTAAAGATAGGTGCAATAGATTCTTGTTCTTCCTGAGTAAGTTCTTGGGCTAAAAAACCCATGCGATCTGATGAGAAATTTAAAGAATCGCGCAGCACTTCAACCACCTCATTGTAACCGGTAAGCACCCAACCACCCCAACGGGCATTCCAATGGATTGGTTCGGCTTCTCTTAATGTACGGTAATACCCATGAGGATCTGAAATCACATTTGGCGCCATTAAATCATCATTCAAAGAAATTGTTTCCATATAGTTTGATTTACATTTAGTAGGTACAAGTTTGACAGGTTCAAAAAAATAAAAAATGATTAAAATCAAGAACTTAGCAAACCCTAACAGTTGTTAGGGTTTTATTTTTAAAGTAGCCAACTATTTTTCGGTTCGAACCCAAAACGCTGTATAAAAATTGTATTTTGCAACAAAAAATAGCTTATCAAAAAGCAAGGGATAAATTATATTAGTCATGGTAAACACATAACAGGAGGCTATTTGCATGAAAAGCAATATGCCGAAGCGCTATGTAAAAAGCTAGGACAAGAAAATTACGAATTGAATGTATTCCGACAATGGCGCCATTTTGAAGGAATTTTTTCGCAACTCAATTTGTTATTTTGGGCGTTTTGGAAGGCTAATGGAAAAATAAATATTAGTGTTGCACGCCTTGGCGTTCCAGTTTTACTTAGAAATATTTTCAACCAAAATAAAGTATATATTGTTTGGCATTATTACTCAAATGATGATGGAAAATCTTGGTTCTTACGCCAGTGGTACCAATTGTTTATAAAACTTGCTCGCTCGCTTCCTAAGGAAAAATTAGAAATTGTTTGTGTTGCGCCTTATTGGATGAATTATTTTAAAAACGCGTTAGGATTGCCTAATTTGGTTTATTATCCAAATTTATTTGATGCTGATAAATACATTGAATTTAGAGGCATGAAAAAGACAAATAAGATTCATTTTGGACAAGTTTCATTTAAAAACAATCCCGCCTTATATGATTTAGCAGAGAAGTTACATGCACAAGGTTATACATGTTACTTTAGCACCAATGTTAAGGAGAATGCCGCTAAATTTCCGAATTATGAAAACACCTATTTTGAATTTTTTGAGGATTATTTAATTGAAATGGCCAGTTCAAAATTCACGCTGGCCTTTCCAAATTTTGCTGAAGGTTGGAACAGGGTAGCACATGAAAGTTTTTTGGTGGGCACGCAAGTTATTGGACCCAAACTAGGTGGTTTAGGCGATTTGTTAAGCGGGGCAAATGGCCATATTGTTGCCTCCATTGAGGAAGCCGAGGCCATTATTATTAATCAGGAAGTTCAGCTTATTAATTATCATTTTTTGGATAAATTTGGTGAAAATATGGATTAATTGCGACAAAAATAAAAAATAATTGTATTTTTGAGGGGTAAAGTAGCAACGATGAGAACTTATAAAAACACCCGAAAGCCTAAAAAATCCGATAATGTTCAGCTGGATATGGTTGCAGACAGGCCTATGAGTTACGGCAAGAAATTTGAAACTGCAGAAGAGATTGCGGCAAAAAGTTTGGGAATTGCTAAAAATTTTACCAATGATTTTGTGCTCATAGAAGCCACTCGAAATGGCATTAAAAAAAATATCTTAATTGCCATTTCCAAACAACTGGGCATCAACCAAGAAAAGCTTTGCGAGTTGTTACACATCAGTACAAAAACATTTCAGCGTATTGAAGATGAAACCGTATTAGATATCTTCTCGTCTGAATTAGCTATAGAATTAGCCTTGGTTACCGCCAAAGCTAGTCTTGTTTTCTCAGATACAAATGCTATGCAAATTTGGCTTAAAACACCTCTATTAGCGCTAAATGGCCAAACACCTCTTTCCATATTAGATACCAGTTTTGGCGTTAAGTTGGTAATGCAAACTTTGGGCAGAATTGAGCACGGTGTTTACGCTTAAATATGGAAGTATTTAGATTAAGCCATACACAATTTTCGATGGATTTAAGTGGCCAAGGAGCTAAGCTTTATGGCGGCAGGTGGAATTCTATTGGAACGCCAATGCTTTACACCTCTAGTCATATTTCCTTATGTGCTTTAGAATTGGCGTGTAATTGCGGAGGCCTGATTGGTTTAAAAAACTTAGCCTTGACTTGTATTACTATTTCTAACAAGGCAAGTATAGAAAAACTAGATTTAAAAGATTTACCAAAAAATTGGAATACTCATCCAAGTTTAAATGCCAACAAAATTTTAGGAGATCAATTCCTAAAAAGCACTGCGGCAATTGCCCTTGCAGTGCCATCAGTGTTAGTGCCAGAGGAAATGAATTACTTAATTAATCCGCTTCATCCATCATTTGACAAATGGGTGCAAATCTTATGGAATAAACCCTTTACTTTTGACAATAGAATTTTATGATTGTATTTCCCAATTGCAAAATAAATTTAGGCCTGCATATTATTAGAAAGCGGGAAGATAATTACCACGATTTAGAAACGGTATTTTATCCTGTTCCACTCTGTGATGCACTAGAGCTTAGGGATGCAGAAGCTAGTCAAACCAAACATGTAAATTTAATTTCGGAAGGCCTGCCTGTTCAAGGAGATGCTAAGGAGAATTTAGTAAGTAAGGCATATCAACTGCTTCAAAAAGATTATGCGCTACCCTATTTGCAATTTGCACTTCTTAAAAACATTCCAATGGGTGCAGGATTAGGCGGAGGTTCTAGTGATGGCGCCTTTGCACTAAACTTATTAAATGCTTATTTGGATTTAAATTTGGGCGAAGAAAAACTTCTCCATTATGCGGCACAATTGGGCAGTGATTGCGCTTTTTTTATAAACAATAAACCTTGTTTGGGCTCGGGCAGAGGAGAAATTTTAAAGCCGATTGATTTAAGTTTAAAGGGATATTGGATTGTGATTATTAAGCCTGAAATTCACATAAGCACGGCTGAGGCATTTGCTACTATTGATGTTAACAAGCACCAAAACCAATGGGAAGAAAATTCAATAAAAAATATCATTAAATTAGACCCAAGCAATTGGAAAGACAGGCTTTGCAATGATTTTGAAGACAGCATATTTCCAAAGCATCCATTGCTAGCAACAATTAAAAATAGTTTATACCAAGCGGGTGCAATTTATGCTTCCATGAGTGGAAGTGGTTCCAGTATTTTTGGCTTGTTTCGGTTCGAACCGAGATTAAAAGAAAGCTACCGAGAATATTTTTATTTTGAGGGCTTGTTGGATTAAGACAATCCGTAGTCTTCAATTAAACCATCGCGCAAACGAATTATACGCTTGGCTCTTTTGGCAATATCTTCCTCATGGGTAACAATGATTACAGTATTGCCTGCTTCATGAATTTTTTCTATTAATTCCATAATTTCAACCGAAGTTTTGGAATCTAAATTACCAGTTGGTTCATCTGCAAGAATGATAGAAGGGTTATTTACAAGCGCGCGCGCTATTGCTACACGTTGACGCTGCCCACCAGATAACTCATTTGGCTTATGGTCCATTCTATCTCCTAAACCAACACTTCTGAGCGCCTCTTCAGCTTTAAGTATTCTATCTTTTTTTGAGATGCCGGCATAAACCAAAGGTAATGCCACATTATCTAAAGAAGTATTTCGAGCAAGCAGGTTAAATGTTTGGAAGATAAACCCAATTTCTTTGTTCCTTATTTCTGCAAGCTCATTGTCGGTCATGTTGCTCACATCGGTTCCATTGAGAAAATACTTGCCTCTGCTAGGAGTATCAAGGCAACCAAGGATATTCATTAAGGTAGATTTTCCAGAACCAGAAGGGCCCATTAAAGCAACGTATTCGCCTTTTTTAATTTGCAAGTCTACTTCACGCAAAGCATTTACAATCACCTCACCGATGCGATATGTTTTACCTATTCCGGTGATATTGATGACAAAATCTTGCATTATTTTTCAATAAATTTAGGCACACGAAAATAATCACTGTCTTTGGCAGGTGCATTTTTTAATGCATCTGCTTTTGAATAGGCTTGTTCAGGCTCATCTTCACGCAGTAAATTTACATTTTCGCTCATAAAAATGAGGGGTTCAACACCATCTGTATTTACCTCATTTAATTTTTCAAAATAAGACAAGATACGGTTGAGATCATTTTTAATATTTTCTTTTTCAGCAGGATCAAAATCGAGCTTAGCCAATTCAGATAAGCGATCCACTATTTCGTTATTAATATCCATTTGCTTGCAATTTATTGTTTATTACTTGATAAACTTGGTCTTTTAATAATTCTATATCGTTTAAGGTCATTCCAGCGGTAGGAATTGGCTGGTGCACATATTGGTATGAAAAGCCTGGTTTGCCTTCAAAAACGCCTTGGTCTGGCAACAATTCCCAGTTTCCAATAATGGTAATAGGAAGTAAAGGAATTTGTTTTTCGATGGCAATTCTAAAAGGGCCATCTTTAAATTTAATCATTTTAGGTACTTGGCTAGAAATTGTACCCTCTGGAAAAATTACCATGCTGTTGCCATCCTCAATCCAATTAAGTGCTTTTCTATAGGCAAGTGCTGCTTTTCTGGCATCTTTGCGTTCTACCGCAATATCTATTGTTCTGAACCAAATGCCAAAAACCGGAATTCTCTCCAATTCTGCTTTAGCCATAAAATTAAAGAAGATTGGCAATTTAGCGGCTAATGTAACTATATCTACTTGCGAGGTGTGGTTGGGAACAATCATATAAGATTGTTTTGGATCTAGCTTTACCTCATAAAAAGTTTTAACTCGTATAAAGCCAAAAAGCAAGAGCATTTTACCCCAAAACTTTCGAACCAAATGCGCAAAACGGTAGCGTTTAGGATTACTTAAGCCCAAACGAATAAGCGGATATAAAAGTAAAAACCAGAAAACAACCCAAAAGCCAAAATAAATGGCAAATGCTGCTTTTAATGGATTTTTTGAAAGTTTTATGGCCATACGAAAATTAATTACCCCAAATTTCCGGATTTTTTCTCCAAGCAGCTAATACATCTCGGTCGGAACTATTTACATATCCTTTAGCAACAGCCACTTCAATAAGTGCATCGTAATTGCACAAGGCAAAATAAGGACAATTTGCATTATTGAAATTATTTTGAGCGGTTTCTAAGCCATAAGTAAAAATGCTTGCAAGACCAAGCACATTAGAACCAAAGCTGCGCAATGCATCTATTGCTTGTAGACTACTTTTTCCTGTAGAAACTAAATCTTCAATAACTACCACAGCTTGTTCTGGACGAATATCTCCTTCTACTTGTTTGCCCATTCCATGCTTTTTAGGTTCGGACCTAACATATCCAAAAGGCAATTCCATAGCATCAGCAACAAGTGCACCAGGAGCAATACCTGCAGTGGCAACACCAATGATTGCTTCTACTTGCGGGTAATGGATACGAATTTGATCTGCCATTGCATTTTTTATATAACTTCTAATTGCTGGATGCGACAAAGACAAACGGTTATCGCTGTATATAGGTGATTTTAATCCAGAGGCCCATGTAAAAGGATTATTTGGTTCGAGTTTAATGGCTTTTATCTCCAATAAATATTCCGCTATCTTTGTAGCGATTGGTTCACTTATTTGCATGTCTACAAATGTATAAATTTTTCATAAACGATAAGCCTTTAATCCTTACAAGTTCAAACGAAAGTTTAAATGCGTTTTCGGGTTACAAACAAATTAGCCTGAGCAAAGAATTGAATCTCATGGATTTGGTTAGAAAAATGGAAGAACCACAAGAGCAAGGACTAATTTTGATTTGTGAGGATCCAGCCGAAACTTTGCAAGAATTAATGGCTAATTTTACCAGTATACATGCGGGTGGAGGTATTGTTTTTAATCAGGATACAGAGCTATTAATGATGCGTAGACTTGGCAAATGGGATTTGCCGAAGGGAAAAATAGATCCGGGAGAAACCATTGAAGAAGGCGCTTTAAGGGAAGTTGAGGAAGAGTGTGGTTTGAACCAATTGCGTATTACTAGATTTTTTGAGAATACTTATCATACCTATAAATTGCAAGGTCATCGTTTCTTAAAAGTTACGCATTGGTATGAAATGGAAACAAGTTTTACCGGGATATTGGTGCCTCAGTTGGAGGAAAATATTACGGAGGTGTGTTGGAAAAACCTTGCCAGTATTGATCTAAACAGTTTTGATACTTATGAATCTATCAGACAATTGCTGATAGATGTAAAAAGCAAATCAAATTAGAAAATCACCTCTTTAGGTACAAATTCACTTGCCTTACCGCCATTGCGAATAAGATCGCGCACTACTGAAGAACTTATAGGCGTATAGGCTGGGTCGCACATGAGGAATACGGTTTCGGCCTGCGGATAAATAATTTTATTCATTTGGGCGATATTCTTTTCGTAATCGAAATCGGCCATGTTTCTTATGCCACGAATAATGTATTGGGCTCCAATTTCATCGCAGTATTTTACTGTAAGTCCTTCATAAAAAGTTGCTTTTACCTTTGGCTCATTTTTATAAATATTTTTAATCCATTCTACACGCGTTTCAACAGGGAATAAGGTAGACTTGGTGCTATTATGACCTACGCCAATTATTATTTCATCAAACAAAGGCAATGCTCTTTCGAGGATGTTTACATGTCCAACCGTTATTGGATCAAAAGTTCCGGGGAAGAGTGCAATCTTTTTCATGCGGTGATTATTGGGTCAAAAATAATTTAATTTAGCGAAATAGCTATTTTGAATTTATTATTGAAAATATGCTTATTTTAGGATTGAAATTTAAAAAAAGAAAAGGTGGATTGCCCATATTTTCTTTCCTCAAAAAAGTTAGGTAAATGGTTCAAGCGCAGCATAGAAGCGTGCTCAAGGATGAGCCAACCATTATGTTTTAATAATTTTTTCTCAAACACAACACCTGGAATTTCTGTAACACGCGCCAATGCATAGGGAGCATCACCAAAAATAATATCAAAGCTTTCTTCACAATTTTTAAGAAATGCGAAGGCATCTTGCTTGCGAACTTCCATAGAATGAAACCCTAACTTGGTAGAAGTTTCCTTCATATACCTTACACAAGAAGCATCTTGATCTACACTTAGCACTGCTAATGCGCCACGACTAGAGAACTCATAACTAATATTACCTGTGCCTGCAAACAATTCCAAAACACTAAGGTCTTCAATATTAAAATTGTTATCAAGAATATTAAACAAACTTTCTTTGGCTCGATCCGTGGTAGGACGAACAGGCAATGAGGCAGGGGCATGTAGCATAATTCCCCGTTTATTTCCACCAATTATTCGCACAAGAAGGCGGCTGATTCTGTGAAAAATTGGTGCTCTTCAAACTGCTTAAAACTAGGCGGATAAGTAAAGTTCTTAGGTTTAATTCCGTATTGAACCGAACGCACATATTTAGCTAGCAAATGATTTAATTCATTCATATGGATCGAATTTCCATAAAGAACAATATCACAAGTATGAGGAATTTGCAATTGTTCTGCAACCGCTAAAACATGGTACACAATTTCAGTTTCTGTTTCAAACTGAAAAGTATTATAAAAGTTAATTTGTTTATCTATGTTAAGCAATTCAAAATAACCTGCATGCAATTGTAAATGCAGCTTATTTGAAGGATTTTCAAATGATTGATTTTCTATTGCTTTTATGAACAATAGAGATGCATGAAAAACATCTACCATTGGCATATTAAAACGTATCAACTTCATAAGTTCATTGCGAACATTAAAAATGGTAGCGGTTTGTTGCACATGCATTTTGCTATACAACACCTGCGATTGCGCCATTAATTTTTGGTTCAAAGTGTAATAAGCTTCTGTTTCTACCACATTTAACAAGGACTCAGGAACAAGGCAAGAATTAGAAGAACAAATAATTACTTTACGTTCACGGAATTTTTGGTCTAAAATTTCTTTTAGTTCAGCAATTGATTTGAGTTCATCATAATTTGCATTTAGGAAATTACTAGCACCTGAAGTTAATACTTGCAATTGAAGTATTTGTAGGTTCTTAACATCTGCAATAACCGAGCTAATATGATTTGCTTCAAAAAATACATAATGGTCGTAGGCCGAATTATTTGCGGGATTGTATAAATTATCCGAGTACGTTTTTACGTGAATTGTTTGCACAAGTTTTGTTCTTATCTTCGCAAAGTAGTAAAACCCTTTCAAAAAATAAAAAAGTGCAGCAGTTTATCCCACAAAATCTCAATTTTAAGACAATGGTTGAAGAGAAAATGGAACTCAACCATTTCATGAACCATTTAGGCTTTAAAATCAATAAAATTGAAGCTGGCCTAATAGAGGGAGAGTTGAAAATTGAACCACAACATAGGCAACAAATTGGATTCCTACATGGCGGTGTAATAGCCACCTTAGCAGATTTGGTGGCGGGTTTTGCGTCATATTCTTTAGTAGGAAATACACAAACAGTGGTAACAGTAGAACTTAAAATATCCTATTTCAATCCAGGAGTTGGGGATACTGCATTTTGCAGGGGATTTGTGTTAAAAGCGGGTCAAAAATTAATTTTTTCGGAAGCAGAAATATTTGTAAACAATAGTGGCGGGGAAACAATGGTTGCCAAGGCAAGTGGCACTTTTGCTATTATTGAACTAACTGCTTAGACATTATTTTTTCTTCCATTTTATGCCACAACCAATTGCTTTAGTAATTGGTGTTGTAATGGTTTGCTGAGCCAAATAGGATTTGATGGCATTTTCAAGGTATTTATTTTTTACGTCTTTGGGTTCTTCAAAATTATCGTCTATTGCACCCGTATAAATTAACTTCTTATTTGCATCCATTAAAAACACCTGAGGTGTTCTTTTAGCGCCATAGGCCTTAGCAATGCTTTGATCTGCATCCAAAAGATATAAAAATGGATAATGGTGTTCTTTTGCGCGTTTCACCATATTGTCATAATTATCTTCTGGCTCTCGCTCACCATCATTGGGATTAATAGCAATTACAGGTATTCCCCGACCAACAAATTTTTTATGAATTGCAATAATTCTGTTTTCGTAAGCTTGAGAAAAAGGACAATGATTGCATGTAAAAACAACCAAATAAGCTTTTGCATTTTTTATGCTTGCCAAACTATGCATTTTCCCATCAATACCTTTAAGGTTGAAATCGGGGGCAATTTGGCCTATAGCTAATCCTGCTTTTTCAATTTCTTGTGCATTTTGATTCGCATGAAAACAAGCTATAAAAAGGATAGCCAATACGTATTTTTTCATTATCTTATTTTATTTAGGATTGCTTCCAATTCCTTATAGGACAATACGCCCTCATGAAATTCAGAAAACCCTATACTTCCTTTAATTACGATTGTTGCAGGAATTGCACCACTCCAATTGGGGTCAACCAATTCAATCCAATCATTTGGATTTGGTTCGTCCATAAAAACCACATTTGAAGCTATATTGTTTGCACGTACAAATGGCACTAAATGTGTTTGAATATGCTTTTTAAAATCGTTGCTTACTAAAATTATTTTAATTTTTGGATCGGAATAATTCTTAAATAGCTTAACAAAAACCGGTATTTCTTCAACGCAAGGCTTACACCAAGTAGCCCAGAAATTAATTACATAAATGGTATCTGAAACACTCGCTTTCCAATTTGTAAGTTGGTTTGCATGAATCATAGGTATTCTTTGCGCAGAAGAATGCTGCAATAAAAAAAACAAGTACCAAAATAAAAAGACAGCAGTTTTTTTCATATTATAATTTCTCCCCAAAACTGAGGTCACCAGCATCACCAAGGCCTGGCACAATATAACTATTTTCATCGAGGCTAGGATCAACTGCAGCAATAAAGATTTCTGCATCTGGCATATGTTGTTGTATATAAGTTACACCTTGCTCACTTGCAATTAAACTTACCAAAATAACTTTGGCAGGTTTACCTTTAGTTAGAAGTGCTTTATAAGCTAGAAACATGCTTCTGCCTGTGGCCAACATCGGGTCAATTAAAATTAAAGTTCTTCCACTCAAGGAAGGTGTGGCTAAATATTCCACCACAATTTCAAACTCATGTTGGTTGGTATGTTTGCGGTAGGCAGAAATATAGGCATTATCTGCATGATCAAAGTAATTTAAAAAGCCTTGGTGCAGGGCTAAACCGGCCCTTAGAACTGTTGCTAATATTGGCTGCTCGGACAATACTTCCATATTACTCAGACCAAGAGGCGTTTGAATTGAGTTGGCATTTCGAGGCAAAAACTTACTTACTTCATACGCTAAAATCTCACCAATGCGTTCAACATTTTTACGAAAGCGGGCGCGGTCTCTTTGAATTTCCACATCCCTTAATTCTGCTAAAAAATCATTGATTATGGAGGCTTCATTTGTTAAAATATGGATCATACCATTACAGTTATTACACAAAGTTACAGAAACTTCCTTTCTTTGTTACTTATTTATGAGCCATAATTAAGAGGTAAATCAAATGAAGTTAACGTTTTTAGGTGCAGCCAAACAGGTAACAGGGAGCATGTATATGCTAAGGCTCAACAATGGCTATACCATATTGGTAGATTGTGGAATGGATTATGAGGTAAAGAAGAACCCCGTTGAGCGGGCCAATTTATTTCCTTTTGAAGCTGTTGATGTTGATTTGGTTTTACTTACCCATGCCCATATTGATCACTCAGGAAATTTACCAGCATTGGTGAATCATGGATTTAGAGGGCATATTATGTGTACGCCGGCAACCGCAGAACTAAGTGGTTATTTATTATATGACTCCGCAAATATTCAATTTCACGATTATAGAAAAAGTTTGGGTCGATCCAAAAAAGCTAGACGCGACCAAATACCAAAACCATTATTTAGCGAGAAAAATGTTAAACAGACTGTTGAACAATTTTTGACAGTTAATTACAATGAAGATTTTCAAATAAATGAAAATATCAGCGTTAAGTTTTTGGAGGCAGGGCATTTATTAGGAGCGGCAAGTATTCTAATTACTGTAAAAGAGGATAACAAGACAACTGCTATTGGATTCTCAGGAGATTTGGGCAGAGCCAATAGCAAGTTGGTAAAAAATGGCGAAATATTTGAACAAGCAGATTACCTTGTTACAGAATCTACCTATGGTGGCAGAAAACACATTGCCATTGGATCTGCAGAGGAAGAATTGTTGCAGTATATTCAAAAAACTTGCATTGAATTTAGAGGTCGTTTAATTATCCCTGCATTTAGTGTTGGTAGAACCCAAGCCGTTGTTTTTACCATTAACCAATTAAAGAAAAAAGGCTTGATTCCTAATTGGCTCAAGGTTTTTGTAGATAGTCCGCTAGCCATAAAAAGCACACCTGTATATGAAAGGCATTCCTATTTATTAAATGAAGAAGCCTTGGCATTTCAAAAAGAACATGGAAGTTTATTTCATTTTGATGGCATTACCTATTTGGAGGGAATGGATGAGCATGATGAATTATTAAACTATTTTGATCCTTGCATTATCATTTCTGCTGCTGGAATGGTTGAGGGTGGCCGTATACAAGAGCATGTGATGAATAATATAGACAACCCCTACTCTACTATTCTTATTGCAGGATTTTGCGCAGAAGGGACCTTAGGGCACCGTTTATTGCAGGGACAATCTACCATTAGAATTAAAAACACAGATAAGAACGTTTATGCGCAAATAGCAAAAACGGATGTATATAGTTCTCACCCCGATCATGAAGAGGTATTATCTTATATAAAACGAAGCGCTAACAATTCTAAAAAAGCTGGTAAACCAATTCAAAAGGTGTTTTTAGTACACGGTGAGGAGCCCCAATTACTTGCAATGAAAAATGCAGTTGAAGCAGAAGGAATTGCAAGTGTGGTGATTCCAAATATGGAGGAAGAATTTATATTATAAAATGGATATTGGTTATTTAGCCGCGGGAATTACACTTGTTAGTTGGACTGTTGGAACTTTTGCGTTTACGCGTGCATCGCAATTAGCAAATCCATCAAGTGTAAATAGAGTTAGGTTATTATTTGCATTCATTATTTTGAGTGTGTTAACTTGTTTTTATTTAGGAATAAATCCCATTGAATTATTTACTACACCAAATTTTGAACAATATTTATGGTTTGGCATATCCGGTTTTATAGGATTAACCTTAGGTGATTATTTTGCCTTTACTGCATACAGCATATTAGGAAGTAGAAGAACGAGTTTATTTGCTTGCTTTGCGCCTGGCGCAGCATTATTTGCAGCCTATTTTTTAGTAGGGGAACGAATAAATATTGCAGGAATAATTGGCATGCTTATTTCAATTAGCGGCATTATATTATTGGTATCTTCACGAAAAGAACACAAGGCAGTAGAAAACGAACACAAAGGCAGTTTCAATAAGGGCATCTTATTTGCTGCTTTAGGAGCTATTTGCCAAGGACTTGGTTTGGTATTAGCTAAAAAGGGATTTAGTTTTTCTGAAAATAATTTTAGCCCTATGTATGCCACATGGATTAGAATGTTTAGCGCAAGTTTTTTTGTTTATTTAATGGGAACATTTAATGTTCCATTTTGGAAGGAGATGAAGGAAATAATTGGTAATAAAAAAGTAATTCATGCCTTGTTATTAGGAACTGTATTTGGTCCAGTAATTGGAGTAAGTTTTTCGCTTTTAGCGGCCAATCATTTAGACGCTTCTGTAGCACAAACAATTTTCACATTGCTTCCTGCGAGCGTGCTTTTTACGTCTGTTATATTTTTCAAAGAACGCGTACCCTTTTTATCTTATTTGGCCGTTATCATTTCCATTTTAGGAGTGATCGTATTGGTTTGGAGGAATAATTTTTAAGTTTATCTTATTATTAGGAAATGAGCAAAAGGTCACTAGGGTGGGACCCTCGTGACCTTGAATGTGGAAAACAGATAATTAACTAATTAAGAGATACTTTACCTGCGTAAATTGTGGATAAAGTAGCTGACTTGAGTCTAATATTGGGTGAACTAACCCTTCGAGGGTTAAAACCCTCGAAGGGTTAGTTGGTAAATTGTAGTTTTAGACATGTTTGGAATTTTGTAGTTTCACCAAAATTATTATGACAAACTCAGACCTAGCAGATATCTTAAAATTATACGCTGATTTAAGCGAACTCCATAATGGCAATCCATTCAAAATTAAATCGTTTGCAGCTGCCTCTTTTCGCATAGATAAAATGCCCGAACCACTCTTTGGGAAATCATTGCAGGAATTGGAAGCCATGGAAGGTGTTGGCAAAAGTATCGCTCAAAAAATTCATGAAATATGCAGTACAAATTCATTTAATGAATTAACTGAATTAATAGAAGCAACACCTGAAGGCGTAAGAGACATCATGCGTATTAAGGGAATTGGACCGAAAAAAGTAGCCATTATTTGGAAAGAAATTGGGGTTGAATCTATTGGTGAATTGCTATATGCTTGTAAAGAAAATAGACTCGCACAATTCAAAGGTTTTGGTTTAAAAACACAAGAAGCTATTATCAAACAAATTGAATTTATTTTTGTAAGCGCAAATAAATTTCATTACGCAAAAGCATACCCTATTGCCTTAAAACTTCTTAGCATTTTAGAGGAATTTGAAACAATTGAAAAAGTGGAATTAAGTGGCGAAATACGAAGAAAATTAGAAATCTTAACAGAAATAGAATTGCTCGTTTCAACAGACGACGAAGCATCTTTTAGAGAAGAATGGCTGCATTTTTTTGGGGAAGATGAAAATGAGGAACAAATAAAATTTGAAGGGTATCCCATTCAATTAACCATTGCTCATCCAGGAGAATTTGTAATGAAACAATTTGAAAGAGGTTCTAGCATTGAACATTTTAATGCAATTATGGCTCGGTTCGAACCGAAATCTTTGGACTTTAAAAGTGAAACTGAGATTTATGAAGCTATAAGATTACCTTTTATCATTTCTGAATACAGAGAAAACAGAGGTGAAATTGAAAAAGCAATTGCAAATAAGCTCCCTAAATTTATTGAATACAGTGATTTAAAAGGACCTCTTCACAACCATTCTACATGGAGTGATGGACTACATACCATTGAAACCATGGCCAATTATTGTATTGATAAAGGCTATGAATATTTAGGCATGGCCGACCATTCTAAAAGTGCATTTTATGCCAGTGGATTATCTGAAGAAAAAGTGATTTTACAACAAGCCGAAATAGCAAAACTCAATCAAAAATATGCTGGCAAATTCAAAATTTTTGCAGGCATAGAATGTGATATTTTATATGATGGTCAGATGGATTATTCAAATGAAATATTAAAAACTTTTGACTACGTAGTTGCGTCTGTGCACAGCGTTTTAAAAATGACCGAAGAAAAGGCTATGAGTAGATTGATTCGCGCCATCGAAAATCCATATACCACCATTTTAGGCCACCCTACTGGACGATTGTTGCTAATGAGAGAAGGTTATCCAATTGACCATAAAAAAATTATTGATGCTTGTGCCGCAAACCATGTTATTATGGAATTAAATGCCAATCCTTATCGTTTAGATATGGATTGGAGGTATATTGATTATGCCTTAAACAAAGGAGTAATGATTAGTATCAATCCAGATGCACACGAGGTTGAAGGTTTCAATGATATGTTCTTTGGCGTTGCTGTAGCTAGAAAAGGTGGTCTGAATAAAGAAATGTGTTTTAATGCACAAGATGTAATTTACTTAAGCAATTATTTTTTAAAGAAACGCGGCGTTTAATTTTGCTCCTAACGCATTAAAAATATTTTTCCGGTACCATTCAAAAAGAAAGACGATTCTTCTTTTGCTTTGGTGCTTCTGGCCTCAATATCTCTGCCTTCAATTTTTGTAAATACCTGGTATAAGTATACACCATTAGCGAGCTTGTCGCCATACTGATCTGTACCATCCCAAGCAAATTCACTCACATTATTTCCTATGTGAATTGCCCCAAATTCATCTTTACGCACCTCGCGAATTACCTTTCCATTTACAGTTAAAATACGCAATAAAACTTGATCAGGAACCTTCTCACCTGTTAGGGTAAATACAAAACGGGTTTGTGTTGTGAACGGATTTGGATAAGGATAAAAATGACTAATTGAGCTTTTGTTTAATACATTAAAATCTATTTCAAAATCATTATTACCAGCTTTATTGCCGCTAGCATCAATTGCTTGAACTTTCAATGTATACAATCCATCTGGGAGCTTTGAAGGGGAATAAATTAATTGAGCTTGGTTGCTTTCTGAGGCAGGAATAAATTGCAAATCGCTGCTGCTTAAAAACACACGCTCATAATCAAATTGTTTTGGCCTTCTGATATACAATTCAAATGTGCTGGTATCCTTTTGAAGTAAGTAGGGATTTTTATCGGTAGAGCTTACCTTAATTATTGGACTTGGTGATACAAAATCGCCATTCATGATCCTCTGCCCATCAAAAGTTACTTCAAGAAATGGATTTTGATCATCAGTCTTTACTGTAAAATTCTGTTTATAAAAATTGTTATTGTAGCTGAGTTCAGGATGCTTTTTATTTGCATTAATATTTATTTGAATTTGGTTCGAACCTCTTAAATAATGCGTACTTTCAGCGATACTAAGAATATTGGTTTGCAAAGCATTTAATGGCGGAACCTTTACCCATTTAGACATTGGGGTATTTCTATTTTCATCAATAATTTCAAGTAAAGCATCTGTTGAATCAATAGCCGCACGACCAACATTTACAATTGGAACTTGAATTTTTAAGCTATCTCCTTGTTCAAGGTTGCTTGCATGAAAGGAATAACTACTATTTAAATCTATGCTCAATTCGGCAGCGGGATCATAACTAACTTGCCAATAATCTAACTGATGAGGGGTTCTATAATTACTATCTGTAAACCCAAGTTCTAATTTCAAATAAGGATATTTTTTTGCATCAATAGCGCTTAAATCAAAAGAAAGACTTGTGATTTTTGAATATAAAATGGTATCAGTACCAACTAGGTTTGTACCAATAATATTTAACCACCATCTACCACTAAGCAATGGATCATTTTCAATTAAAGCCAAATTTAAGGAATGGAAATTTGTAGAAGGCCCAATTGGTGCAGAAACAAAACTTCCTGTAAACCATTTCAATTTAATATTCCTTCTCATCCGCAAGTAAATATCGTCTTGCGGATCTGTAGGATAGGGTGGTAAATGTGGTGCATTTTCAAGCGCATTGTTATTTACAGTATCCTCAACAGCTAAACCCGGTGCCTCACCCTTTTTGCCTATTAAAGCCCAAGCTGTATTTGCACTTTTAATTTGTTCTATTTTGCTTGAGCCAATTTTTGAAAACAAGGTTTTTGTGCTTGCTTGCCAATTTGGAATACCAGAACTATAGCGAGAAAACATTGCTACATAATATCCGCTAGGCACAGCATCAATGAATTGTTTTAGGTCCAATTCTCCCTGACTTGTATTTGTATTGAAAGTATAATAACGAACACTTTGATCACTTTTATTTTGTTGCACCCAAGAACAATTAAATGGATAATTAGGCAATTCATAAGGAAAATCAACTTGAAATGGTTCGAACACCAAAGCAACAGTTCCTTGCGACAAACAATTTCCTACACCAGCATTTAATAGGTAAGGAATTACCACACCCATTCGGCTATGATCCCAACGCCTGTTCTCCATGCCAAGCACCAATTCATTGTCGCTAAATTCTATTTTTTTAGCACTATCGTTAAAAGTAATAAAGGTATTTGTTGTGCTGTTTTTTATTTGATCAAATTGGCGTTGGTGCCAACCATGTGGACCATTTTTAACATAGGTAAAACTCTGCGTAATCCAAACGCCTCCTTGATTTTCGGGCAAATCAAGTTTTGCACGCCAATAAAATGCCATCGAATCAAAACCAGCAATTGGCACATTCCATTTTGCGAAATAATTACCTTTAACAATTCCACTATTTTTATAAAAAGGACTAGATGAATTAAATTTCAGAGAAGTATCAATTTCGAAAATATAAGATTCATCTTTTGCAAAAGCATTGTTGTTTTGAACCAATAATTGCACAGTATCATCAGAAATTATTTCATAATCCTGCGGCAATATCTTTTGCAAACCGCTGCCAGGAATAAAATAGGAAAGACTTGCCGCATTATTAGAATAGCTAATTTCGCTTATTTGATGTGTTGGATTAATTTGAACATCGAATGTATTTATTCCAATATCCTTTTTCAATAATGGTTTAATCCAAACATAAAAAGTATCCTGGTAATTGGGTGCAATTTGCTTTTCTAATAAATAGTTGACAATAGAATTATCAGGTAATTTCCGAGCAACAAGGACATCAATAGAATCTGTTTGTGCCTTTGCCAAATTATGCACTATTACACCAATGGAGAGGGAATCATTTTGAACAGAAGCGTTCGTTGGAGAAATAAACAAATCTGCATCTGCAATTTTATAATCCGACTTTGTGGGAGAATAAAGTATAAGAGCAGGATCGCCTTGTAATAATATTTGCAAAGCATGTGAACGCGCAAAAGCTTCATTTGACTGAGCGCTAATTTCCAAAGCCTTCTTTAATTGAGAACCTAATGTAGTACCATATGAAGCTTGTCCCAATTGATTGTAAAACTGGTCCATTTGCGCTTCTAAATTATTAGTAAATGTTAAATTGGTATGAGCTAACCAAGCAATTGCTCCTTTGGCATCCGCGCAGATATAATCTTTGCCATAAACAGAACCTGTACCATTTGGATCAACATCATTTGCGTTTCCAATATTGCAGCCATTGAAGTAATAAAAGCTTGGTCGGTGATTAGGCAATAAATCTGCAATTCCACCAAAATCCATGTCTAAAACTGTTAATGATCCATGACCATAAAAGGTCATCATATTTATGCCATTATTGAGATGTGCAATTAGTTTTTCGCGCACTGCATCAGAGACCGGAACTGAATTATTTTTTGAATAGGAAAAAATATTTGCGCCAACAGGTTTGTTTTTTACAATATTTCCAAGACCAATTAGCTTATTTCTAAAGGTTGTTTGTAATCCAATATCCTGCCCACCCGAAACATGCAAAAAATCTTTACGCCATTGCTGAATAGAATCAGTATTAGTTTCATAAAAAATGAGCTTTTGTAAATAGTTATTTGCCTCTAATAAATTGCTGGCAGGAATTCTACCCGTAGCAATGCAAGGTGCACCATTATTGCCAACAAATTCATTTGTAAATAAATGATCGGAAGAAGGAACACCAATAGCTGGAACTAAATTTAATATGTTATTTTCTGGATTTGACTTTAATAAATTGTTTTGGTAGCCTCTTCCCAACAACAATAAATATTCCGGTTTATTTGTTTGTGTTGAAAATAAATAGGCACAAAATCTTTTGATAGCGAGTGGGTGAAAATTACCATAAAAGAAATAATCTGCCAAATCCTCCGAATATGCCAAATAGGTTGTGTAACGCTGGTTGCGGTATGTTTTATAAGCCTCGGCAACACTTGCCAATTTTTTATTTGATACAATTAAAAACCCATAATTTAATTGCGGATTCGGAACCGCAAAAGGTACTGAAATTAAAAGTTGAACAGTTAACACCTCTTGCAAATCTTGTAAATAAATATTTCTATACGCCGCATCTGAAGGCAACAAAGTCAAAACATTATTTCCTTGTTTCGACCCAATTGTTCGCTTCATGTTTTTCAAATCCCAAATGATGGGATTGCTCTTTGCATAATTATTAAACTGGAGCAATGTTTTAGAACCCAATTGTGCTGCGTTCAAACCAAATAAACCTTTTATTGCATTTGCTTCAGCTGTTGCCTTGTAATTTAATTTTATATAAGACAAGCCAATAAAATCGCTACCAACCGCCAAGTCGTTTATTTCCTCAATTAAGAAAGAAGTGGAATCGCCAAGCAGGGCAGCGCTTATAGTTCTATAGAATTTTCTTTCTCCATATCCGCGGTAAGTAGTATCTAATAATATTACTGGATTTTGATTATTTGCCAGTATATAAATTCGTGTATGGTGATTTGGCAAGGCTTGATTTTCTATAAAAAAATCTGAGGCGCCAATGAGCTTTATTTCAATATTTACATTTTGGCTTGCAATAGCATTTGGCGTTTGCATAGTAAACACCCTTGATTGTCCTTGCCCAATAAGCGCACTCATCATTCCTTCTGCATCGCCATATTCCGAAATATAGTATTTCTCTTGAGCAGGTAAATAAGCACCATAATAGTATTCTTCTTGTGGCGCAATTATTTTTTCTATAGAAAAACTAGTTTCGGGAAGATAATTGCTGTAATCATTATCTGAGAAAGACTGCATGCGCATTGGTACAAGAACACTGGTATCCGGCAAAAGTGTAATAAAATATATCCCTGTATCAGAAAACAAACTGTTATAATTATTTGCTTGTTCTTCTTTAGTGCGAAACAATTCAGCATCCAATTTTCCATCGTTTTTTACCCCATATATCTCAACAAAATCATTGGCATTTAAAATGCCATCGGCCTCACCTTGAATAAAAACGGCTTGTTCCTTTCCATTAAAAAAACATTGGATTTTTCTTGGATCAAAATTTCCTAAAACCCTAAGCGTAGTGGAATCTAAATGATATAAGCCGTTTTGAGTAATCTTAAATTTAAAATAAGGCTGATAAGGTCTAATCCATTCAAATCCATAGCTTTTCTGCGCCCAAGCATTTGGGACTTGCCAACAAAATGCTAGCAGAAAAAATATAAATTGAAACTGGATTTTAATTTTTCTCATTTCTTAAATTGAGCAGAACAGTTAATTGGCTTTATTGCAAAGTACAAAAAAACATGCAATTATTTGTTTTTAACCATTGCCAAATTCTAACGAAAATCGCTTGAATTATTGCACAAACAAATATTATTTCTGAGTAAAATACTGAAAGAAATAAGGAATGGTTTCAATTCCTTTATAATAGTTAAACAAGCCATAATGTTCATTTGGCGAATGCAAAGCATCGCTATCGAGGCCAAATCCCATTAAAACAGATTTTAGCCCTAGCTCTTTTTCGAATAATGCTACAATTGGAATACTTCCTCCACCACGGGTTGGAATAGGCTTTTTACCATAGGTAGTTTCCATCGCTTTTTCAGCAGCCAAATAGGCATGTGAATCAATTGGCGTAACTACAGGTTCTCCTCCATGGTGCGGCTTTACAATTACCTTCACGCCTGCAGGGGCAATAGATTCAAAATGTTTTTGAAACAAATCTGTTATTGAATGGGAGTCTTGGTTCGGCACTAAACGCATACTAATTTTTGCAAAGGCTTTTGAAGGCAAAACAGTTTTTGCGCCTTCTCCAATATAACCTCCCCAAATACCATTGCAATCAAGTGTTGGACGAATACCTGTTCTTTCTAATACATTGTAACCTGCTTCGCCCCATATATCACCAATGCCTAAATCTTTTTTGTAGGCATCCAAATCAAAAGGAGCTTTATTTAATTCAGTTCGCTCGGCTGCAGATAATTCAAGCACTTTATCGTAAAAACCAGGAATAGTAATGTGGTTATTTTCATTGTGCATACTGGCAATCATTTTTGCCAAAATATTTATAGGATTGGCAACAGCTCCGCCATATACACCACTATGTAAGTCTCGGTTCGGACCAGTTACTTCTACTTCAACATAACTCAAACCACGCAAGCCACAATCAATGCTAGGCGTATCATTTGCAATGATAGATGTATCAGAAATTAATACTACATCGGCTTTTAGCCTGTCTTTGTTGGCAATGCAAAAAGGACCAAGATGGGTTGAACCAACCTCTTCCTCCCCTTCTATCATGAATTTAACGTTACATGGCAAGGTATTGGTGGCCATCATCATTTCAAATGCTTTTACATGCATATAAACCTGGCCTTTATCATCACAAGAACCACGGGCAAAAATGGCACCATCTGGATGAACTTCTGTTTTGCGAATGGTTGGTTCGAAAGGAGGTGTTTCCCATAAATCCAAAGGCACTGCAGGTTGCACATCGTAATGACCATAAACCAAAACGGTAGGTAAATTTGGATCAATTATTTTTTCACCATAAACAATTGGATTTCCAGCGGTATGACAAAGTTCTACATTATCGGCACCAGCCTCTATTAATTTATTTTTGATATAGGTAGCCGCTGCAATGGTATCATTGTGGTAGGCACTGTCGGCACTAATTGATGGAATGCGCAATAATTCAAAAAGTTCATTTAAGAATTTTTCTCTGTTTTGGTTCAAGTAGGTTTGTAACATTTTGGATAATTTTATCTGAACCAAAATTATTATATTATCCTCAACCTACAAGCAGTTTAGGAAGTTTTACCAATATTTTTTTTGAAGCAATTTCTAAAAACAATTTTCAGCCAAATTTTGGACTGCAGCGCTAATTGTAAAATTTTTATTGGAGATAAAATTGTAGGTAAAAAAATATTGAACTATCAACAAAACGAATTTTTTTCATTCAGCTACAGCCGTTTAAAAAATCACATTTGTTGAAATCTAAAAACGGCTCTCCAAAAATTAAAACCTACATTCGTAATGTGGATTATTTACAGACATTAAACCCTTCGCAAAGAGCCGCTGTTGAACAAATAGACGGGCCTGTAATGATTATTGCAGGCGCTGGTTCAGGTAAAACAAGAGTTCTTACCTATCGTATTGTGCACATGCTTAGGAATGGGGTTGATCCTTTCCAAATTCTTTCCCTCACTTTTACCAATAAAGCAGCCAAAGAAATGCGTCACCGTATCTATGATGCAGTTGGTTCGGAAAGTAGAAACCTTTGGATGGGAACATTTCACAGTATTTTCTCTAGAATTCTTAGAAGTGAAAGCGAACGCATTGGCTATCCTAAGAACTTTACCATTTATGATAGCGACGACAGCAAGAGTTTAATAAAAACCATTCTTGGTGAAATGAAACTCGATGATAAATTGTACAAGCCTTCAAACATGTTGAGCCGCATTTCTTCGGCTAAAAACGCCTTAATTTCTGCCGATGAATACTTAGGTAATTCAGAGTTTTCTGAAAATGACAGCAGCAGTGGCCGACCAAAATTTGGATTTCTATTTAAGGCCTACCAAGACCGTTGCTTCAGAGCAGGGGCAATGGATTTCGACGATTTATTGGTAAACACACACAAGCTATTTGCCAACCATATAGATGTATTAAACAAATACCAACACATGTTTCGTTATATCATGGTTGATGAGTTTCAAGACACCAATCATGCGCAATACATGATTATAAAGAAACTTTCCATGGTGAATGAAAACATTGCAGTGGTTGGTGATGATGCCCAAAGTATTTATGCCTTCCGTGGGGCAAATATTAAAAATATCTTAGGCTTTCAAAAAGATTTTCCAGATGTAAAAACCTTTAAATTAGAGCAAAACTACCGAAGTACACAAGTAATTGTAAATGCCGCTAGTAGCATTATAGAAAAGAACAAAGACCAAATTAAAAAGAAGGTTTGGACAGAAAATGAAGCTGGTGAGCGCATCCGTGTGCTGAGAGCTTTAACAGATAACGAAGAAGGTAAAATGGTGGCCTCAGCTATTTTTCAGGATAAAATGAATAGCCAAGCCAATAACAAAGATTTTGCTATTTTATACCGAACCAACGCCCAAAGTAGGTCGATGGAAGAGGCCTTGCGCAAACTCAACATTCCCTATAAAATTTATGGAGGTTTGTCGTTTTACCAACGAAAAGAGGTAAAAGATTTATTAGGTTACTACCGCTTGGTATTAAATCCAAGAGATGAAGAAGCTTTGAAAAGAGTGATCAATTATCCTACCCGTGGTATTGGTAAAACTACTTTGGAGAAATTAGCTTTGGTAGCGGATCAGCATAAAGTAAGCCTATGGCAAGTAATGGAACAAGTGAATCAAATTGGCTTTAAAAACATGACAGCCGTGGAGGATTTTGTTACCAAAATTAAGAGTTTTCAAATTATGCTCGACCGCAACGCTTATGATGTGGCTATGCATATTGCCAAAGAAAGCGGGGTATTAAAATCTTTATATGAAGACAAAACCGTTGAAGGCATTGCCCGTTATGAAAATACGGAGGCATTGTTAAATGGTATCAAAGAATTTAGTATTGAAGAAGCTGCAGATAATGATGGCGTTTTAAAATCTAGAACATTAGCAGATTTTATGGCAGATGTTGCCTTACTAACCAATGACGACAAAGATAAGGATCAAGACCAGGACCATGTAAGCTTAATGACCATTCACTCTGCAAAAGGATTGGAATATAAATATGTGCATGTGGTAGGTTTGGAAGAAAATCTATTTCCAAGTCAATTGTCGTTAAATAGCCGACAAGAATTAGAGGAAGAGCGCCGATTGTTTTACGTAGCGCTTACAAGAGCCATGAAAAAACTAACAATTAGCTTTGCTACCAGTAGGTTTAAATTTGGTAGCATTGTTAATTCCGAACCCAGCAGGTTTCTTTCAGAATTAGACCCGCAATACTTACATTTTGAAAACATGTTTGCTACAAAAGGCCAATACAGTGAAGGCAGAGATGGCGGTTCAAAAAGCAGCGGCACTATGAGTGGTTTGCCTAAAAAGGCATTAACAATAAGCAGGCCGCAACCCAGAACAGCTGCAGCCGCTCCCCCATTGGATCCAAACTTTGAACCAGATGATACCAGCAATTTGGTGGCAGGAAATAAAGTGGAGCACCAAAGATTTGGCAAAGGAATAGTTACCGCAATGGAAGGCAACGGAGATAACCGCAAGGCCAATATCGATTTTGAAACTTCAGGTAAGAAGGTGTTGGTTTTAAAGTTTGCGAAACTTAAAATTATTGAATAAGTATTTGATGTATCTTCATTACCTGAGGAATCAATAAATCATTGTTGTTTTGAATGATGTAATCTGCTAATAACAGTTTTTCTTCTTGTGGCATTTGGTTGCGCATACGTGCTAAAACATCTTCCTCTTTTGCGTGGTCTCTTTCCAAACATCTTGCCAACCTTACCGCTTCATTGGCAGCAACCACAATTAATTGATCTAAATTCTTATTGGAGCCACTCTCTATAAGCAGGGCTGCTTCCTTTAAAACATAGGGGGCATTTTGCTTTGCGCACCAAGAATCAAAATCGGCAAAAACTGCTGGGTGAACCAATGCGTTTAAGCCCGCTAATAAACTTTCTTTTTGAAAAACTTTAGATGATATGAAGGCCCTATTTAGTTTGCCATCTGAGAAATAGGCATCGGTACCAATTAATTTTTTAATGGCTGAAACCAATTGCTGGTTATCTACCATTACCGCTTTGGCGCGGCTGTCGGCATCATATACAGGAACACCCAAAAGTGCAAATATTTTGGCTGTAGTAGATTTACCACTTCCAATATTACCTGTGATGCCTATTTTTTTCATAATTGAACATTTGCCTTCTCAAAGAAAGCAAATGTTCAAATGATTTTTAAATTATTTCTTTTCTTCTTTAGCCGGTTGGTTCAATGCTTGAGAAGCCTCCATAGAAACGGCTGTACGGTCGATACGCAATTTGGTACCTTCACTTTCAATTAAGAAAGTATGGTCTGTGGCATCAATAATTTTTGCGTGCACACCACCAATGGTAATAATTTTATCCCCTTTACCAATGCTCTCACGGAATTTCTTTTGTGCTTTATTCTTTTTGATTTGCGGATAAATCATAAAGAAATAAAATACTACAAAAATTAAAATCAAAGGTAAAAACTGCATGATAGGATTTCCTCCTGTTTGACCTGCAGCTGGCGGCGCCATTAATAGAATTTGGTTGATCATTATTTTATTGTTTTTGTGGTTGTATATTTTTAATTGTCCTAAACTATTCTTGTTTAGGTTTTACATCTGCTCTAATAATTAAGAATACTTGAGTGGGAATGGTATTAGCAGTAATTGTAATGTTTTTTTCTACTACACCAGACTTTCCGCTACTGTTAAATTGCACATCTATTGCAGCTTCACTTCCAGGAGCAACGGGCTCTTTAGGATAGCTAGGAACAGTGCAACCGCAACTTGCACTGGCATTGTTAATAATCAAATCTGATTTACCTGTATTTTTAAATTTAAACTTATAGGTAACTACTTCTCCATCTACCAATTTACCAAAATCATGGATGTTTTCATCAAAGGTCATGCTTGGTGCATTTTCTCCCAGATTAGCAGCTGTATCAGTTGCACTCAATGGATTATTCACCAAATTGCCCGATGCTTTTTTAGGATCGTGGCCACATGCTACTAAAATGAGTAAGCTTGCTGAAAAAATAAATTTATTCATATTTATATTTAAATAAAATGTTCAATTAATTAACTAAACCCCTGCCCAATTTATTGATTTTATTTTCGTTTTTCAACTCTATTTGAACCTTGTCTAAAACGCCATTAATAAAGCCATGACTATTAGGCGTACTGTACAATTTTGCTAATTCAAGGTATTCGTTAATGGAAACTTTCAAGGGGATATAAGGGAAATACAAAACTTCACATAATGCCATTTTCATCAAAATCATATCTACCAAGGCAATACGATCTTGGTCCCAATTTTGCGTTTTAGCAGAAATAAGTATCGTTAATTCTTTGTCGTTTTGCACGCATTCATCAAATAATTGCTTTACAAATTTTAGGTCTTCTTCCTCATCTTTGTGCTTTTCAGGTAAAATATTAAGCGTATTTTGTTTGAGCATTTGCAAAGTTTTTTGCAAAGTAGTTAGCACCAATACTTGGTCGTCTTCCCAATTTACAAAACGATCTTCCATAAAGGATTCAAATAATTCCAAATCTGCGCTTAACCATTCCAAAATTCCTGCTAAAAGATTCTTATCGTCTACCAAACTTGGGCTTTCAATAAGTAAATAGCTTTTTAACAAATCATGTCCTTTTAGCTCGATCCAAACCTGACGAAACAAATCGCTGTGGTTATTCCATAAAACTTTGTAATCTTTCAAGCCTTTATTAAAGGCAGAATTATTTTCAATTACAGCAACAGCCTGATTATTGATAAGACGTTGAATTAAAGAAATTTGTTCGGAAGAGGGAATGTATTTTGCCTTTTCTGTTTCTAATTCTTGGCTCAAAAAAGCTTTAAACTCAACACCAAAAGACAATAAGAACAGATACAATTCATAGGTTTTATCTAAACCTGACAATAGCTGTTTGCGACAAATGGCTGCATTTGCACCTTCCTCGCGGGAATAGCTATACAATGCCTGAAATGCCTTAACGCGTAAAAATCTTCTGTTCAACATATTTAAAAAAATCAATGCAAGCAGTAAACGAATTACATAAAAAAGGCACTATGAAAAGAACGTTTACCGCTTGCGCGATGGAAATTATTTATTAATAAGTAGCTTGTAGCTTCAACACATCATTGATGCGTTTTTCTGCCAAATTCATAGCCGCTTTTTGGGTATATATTTTTTCAGTAGCCGAAATATTTAAGATTTCAGCGGTTACATCAAAAATATGCTCAGCTTTTCTAATGGCTGTTTCCTTATTGTATCCAATATGTTCTTGGTAAACATTAATTAAGCCACCCGCATTGATCAAAAAATCTGGAGCGTAAGTAATGCCTCTTTCCATTAAAGCTGGACCATGAACTGTTTCATCTGCCAATTGGTTATTTGCAGCACCTGCAATAATTGAACATTTCAATTTAGCAATGTTTTCGGTATTCAAAATAGCACCCATTGCGCATGGAGCAAAAACATCAATATCTAAACTATAAATATCATCGCCAGTTACAACTGTTGCGCCCATAGAAGATGCATAGTGGCTCAATACATTTGCATTGATATCACTGATATAAAGCTTAGCGCCTTCTTTGTGCAAGTAATCCAATAAATGACCACCTACTTTACCAATTCCTTGAACAGCAATCTTTTTACCGCTTAAGCTATCGTTTCCAAAAACATGTTTGGCACTGGCTTTCATTCCCATGTATACGCCATAAGCAGTTACAGGACTAGGATCTCCTCCTCCACCCATGCTTTCTGGTAAACCTACTACGTGATCTGTTTCCATATTCACATACTCCATGTCTTTGGTTGTAGTGTTTACATCCTCAGCAGTAATATATTTACCGTTCAAATTTTCAACAAACCTTCCAAATTTACGCATCAAAGCTTCTGTTTTAATTTTAGAAGCATCGCCAATAATAACAGCTTTTGCTCCACCTAAATTAAGGCCAGAAATTGCAGCTTTGTAGGTCATGCCGCGAGATAATCGCATTACATCGTTAATTGCCTCTGCCTCGTTGCTGTAGTTCCAAACACGCGTACCTCCCAAACCTGGGCCTAATACAGTATTGTGAATTGCTATAATAGCTTTAAGTCCAGTTGCGTTGTCGTTACAAAATACAATTTGTTCGTGATCGTATGTAGCGAGTTGTGTGAAAATTTCTAGTTCAGCCATACTTATGGATTAAATTTTGAGTTTTTAGTGGCGCAAAAGTATACTTATTTTTGGTTTTTCAAGTCCAAATTTAGTCGAGTCAATTTTTGTCCTTATTTTTCCTTTATTTTGTAGGGTTGAAAGCACTAAGATACCTCAGAAAATACCTCCTTAAATACAAATTAAGGCTACTCCTTGGCTTCCTTTTTGTGGCCGCTTCGAACCTATTTGCCATTTTTCCAGCGCAAATGGTAAGAAAAGCCATTGATTTAATTAAGGAGATTTTAGCCCAATATCCTAACAGTAAGGAACTTGACAAAATTATACTGAAAGAGACCCTTGGCACTGAGGTGCTAAAATTCTTCCTATTACTCATAGCCTTTGCCTTGGTTCGCGGCATATTTATGTATCTCATGCGCCAAACATTAATTGTAATGAGCAGGCATATTGAATACGACCTTAAAAACGAAATATTTGAGCACTATCAGGAATTAGACCAAGGCTTCTATAGAAACAATAGAATAGGAGATTTAATGGCCAGAATAAGTGAAGATGTTGGTCGGGTAAGGATGTATGTTGGACCCGCTATTATGTATGCCATTAATTTGGTATTAACTATTATTTTGGTTTTAACAGTAATGTTTAGTGTAAATGCCCATTTAGCATTATTGGTAATTTTACCCCTTCCAATTTTATCTTTCACCATATATAGGGTTAATAATCAAATAAATAAACGCAGTGATGCCATTCAAAAGCAATTATCTAATTTAACATCCTTTGTTCAAGAGGCATTCTCAGGAATTAGAGTTATAAAAGCGTTTGCGGCAGAAAAGGCAAATCAAAAAAGTTTTGAGACCGAAACCAAAAACTACAGAGAAAAACAAATGCAATTGGCAAAAGTGGAGGCATATTTTTTTCCACTCATGTTATTTCTAACTGGCTTAAGCTCTTTAATAACTATATACATAGGAGGAATTGAAGTAATAGATGGCAATGCCACCTTGGGTAATATTGCCGAATTTGTTATCTACGTAAATTTATTGGTTTGGCCAGTAACTAGCCTTGGGTATACCAGTAGTTTAATTCAAAGAGCCGCCGCTTCTCAAGCCAGAATAAATGAGTTTTTAAATACCAAAACCACAATGGAATACCCAAAAACAGGTAAAACTCAATTTAAGGAAAGCATTGTTTTTGAGCATGTAACCTACACCTATCCTGGAAAGAATATTCCTGCCTTGTCAAATTTAAATTTTGAAATTCCTAAAGGGAGCACCTTTGCCATTTTAGGAAGCACAGGTTCAGGCAAAACAACTTTAATACAATTGTTATTGCGCTTGTTCGATCCAAGCGAAGGAAAAATTAGGATCGACCAAGAAAACTTGAAATATTGCCCATTAAATAATTGGAAAGAACAAATTGGCTATGTGCCACAAGATGTTTTTCTTTTTAGCGATACCATATCAAACAATATTTCTTTTGGCTTAAAGGAAAATGTTGAAGATAAAAAACAAAAAGCCATAGAGGCGGCTAAAATGGCAGCCTTGTATGATAATATCATGGAATTTCCGCAGAATTTTGAAACCAAAGTTGGTGAACGTGGCATCAGTTTATCTGGCGGGCAAAAACAAAGGGTTGCCATTGCACGTGCCTTTATTAAGGATCCTGAAATATTAATTTTTGACGATTGCCTGAGCGCTTTAGATACCAAAACAGAGGCAGACATTCTTGCAAAATTAGCGGCCATTAAAAACAACAAAACCCTCATTGTTGTAAGTCACCGGGTTTCTTCTGTAAAAGACGCAGACCAAATTTTGGTTTTAGATGAAGGCAAAATTTTAGAGTTTGGCACACACCAAACGCTAATGGCACTAAATGGCTCATATAGTGACATATACAACAAGCAAATTCAGGAAGATCTTCAAATAAATTAGGGTAAATTTAAAGTTATTTGAGGCATGTTGAAAAAATGTTTTGAAAACAAACTCTGAACGTATATTTTGCCGATGTTTATACTTAACAAATTGCATGGACGAATTCAACAAAAACGACAGTCAGGAAATATTTTCTAAAAAAATCCGCGCTGGCAAAAGGACTTATTTCTTTGATGTTAAATCAACAAGAGGAAAAGATTATTTTATTACCATTACAGAAAGTAAAAAGAGTTTTGAAGACGGAAACTTCGTAAAACACAAAATTTTCCTTTACAAAGAAGATTTTAACAAATTTGTTGAAGCTTTAAACGAAACGGTAAACTACATTAAAACAGATTTGATGCCAGATTACAACTTCGATGAATTCAAACATGATTCTTTTGAAACTGTTGAACCACGCGAGGCGCAATCAAATTAATTATTTATTAATTTATAGCTTATATTTGTTCATTAACTCCTAAAACAAACTAGAAAAACACATATGAAAAAATCATTCAAATCAATCTTCTTAATGGCGGCTATTGCTAGCTCGGCATTATTTACTTCTTGCGGCGACAAAGCTACTACAACTGTTGAATCTGCTGCTCCTACTTTAACTGTTAACGACGGTGTTAAGAAAAGTAGTGCCTCTTTAAATGTAGATTCAATTGCTATTAAAGTTATTGCTTCTGCTGATACTGAAAGAAAAATTACTAAATTAACCATTACCCGTGCAATAACTGGTCAAAGTACCAATACCATTAAATCTGCTACCTATTCTGCTAAAGATGTTGTTTACACTCATCAAGATATTGTTAAGGGCGATATCGTGGTAAATGAAGGTGACGAAATTACTTATTCAATAACTGTTGAAGACGATAAAGGTAAAACTGCTAATTCTACTTATGTTGTTACAATTGCAAGTATGGTTACTTCTGGTCAGATTTTATTAGGTGGCCCTAGCAGCACTGTTAACGAATACCATTTCTTTGGTGTAGCTGATGGTTTCAGAAGATACCGTGCAGGTACAACTGGTGCAGATTTAGCTAAAGACAATTCAGCTAAAATTGATTTTATTTATTTTTATAACACAGCAGGTAGTGTTCTAAACGCTATTTATTCTCCTGATTACAATTTCGGTGCTGGTATTGGCTGGAATGCTGAAACTACAACTTGGCCTACTAAAAACACTACAATATTTAAATTGGCTCCAGACATTACCTCTTCTGCATTTGATGCTTTATCAGGCAGTACTTTCTTAACAGAAATTAGCATTGTTGATTTTACAAGTGGTATTGCTAATAAATTAGCTAACCTAAGTGTTAACCAAGTTTTTGCTTTCAAAAAAGCTGATGGTAAAAAAGGTTTTATCCTTGTAGGTAACCCATCTGCAAGTACTTCTGGCCAAATTTTGTTGGTTGTTAAAACAGAATTATAATAAATAGTTTTTCACAAAAAGAAAGGCCGCTTCCAAATGAAGCGGCCTTTTTTTATTTTTACACCATGAAGAAAATTGCTGTTTTTACCTCTGGAGGAGATGCCCCAGGAATGAATGCCTGTGTGCGTGCTGTTGTTAGAACCGCTATGTCGTATGATGTAGAAGTAATTGGTATTATGCAAGGATATAAAGGCATGATTGAAGGTGGAGAAAACTTTGTTCCCCTTAGCTCACGTTCTGTAGGTAATATCATTCAAAGGGGAGGCACTATACTTAAATCTTCTAGAAGCAAGGCTTTTATGACTATTGAAGGAAGAAAAAAAGCTTACGACAATTTAATTGAACAAGGTATTGAAGGTATTGTATGTATTGGTGGTAACGGAACTTTCACTGGTGCTGAAATTTTTTATAACGAATATGGCATTCCATCTATTGGCGCGCCAGGTACAATAGACAATGATTTATATGGAACAGATTTAACTATTGGGTTCGATACGGCTATTAATACTGCAGTGGAAGCCATTGATAAAATTAGAGATACCGCTGATAGTCATGGTAGAGTGTTTTTTGTAGAAGTAATGGGAAGAGATGCAGGCTTTATTGCCCTTGCAGCAACCATTGCTGGTGGTGCAGAAATGGTACTATTACCAGAAGTAAAAGGCGATCATTTGAAACTAATTGAATTCTTTAAAAACCGTCAGCAAAGTAAAAAATCTTTCTCTTTGGTAGTGGTAGCTGAAGGAAATTTTGAAGGTGGATCAATTGCTATTTCTGGTATGTTGAATAAAGAAATTCCAGGATTTGAATCACGTGTGGTTATTTTGGGTCATATTCAAAGGGGCGGTTCGCCAAGTGCTTACGACCGTGTATTGGCTTCAAAATTGGGCTATGGCGCCGTTAATGCCTTGTTAGCCGGAGAGAAAAATAAAATGGCAGGCTTAATTGATAATAAGATTAAACTCACTCCTTTTATTGATTCAATTACAAAGAAAAAGGACCTGAACCCAGATTTATTGAAGCTGATAGATATCCTCAATAACTAAGAAAAATTAAATTTTTCCAGTTTTCTGTGCAATGGCTAGCTTAATTCTACGCCATTTAAAAAGCAAAATATCGCGCTTGCTGTATTGCTCTTGAATACTCAGTTTTTCTTTGAAGGCATCAACTTTAAATAAGTGACTCTTGCTGGCATCGTGAACACGGTAACTGGCAATATCCCTGTTTAAAAACAAAGTGGTTTTGGTTGAGGTTAATGACAATATCAATTCAAAATCAAAGGCATATTTATACTTGGTTTCCAATAAACGCTCTCGACGTAAATACGCAGTATTAAAGAAACAGGCAGGTTGGTAAATATTGGGCAACATGCCGTCTTTAACCAATTCTACAAACTTAACAGGGCTGCCTTGACCTTCAATTAATAAATTGCCATCGGTATCTATGGTTTTGCATTTACCAAAATAAATAGCAAATTCTTGGTTAACCTCGTAGGCATTAATTATTCCTTCAACAGCATTGGGTTCAAGCAAATCATCTGCATTTAAATAAGCAACCAAAACACCTTTCCCCTTTTTAAATCCAATATTAATGGCATCTGCCTGACCGCCATCTTTTTCACTTTGCCAATAGCTTAATTTAGAAGCGTATTTTTCAATTATTTCCTTCGACCCATCGGTTGAGCCACCGTCTATAATAATATATTCTAAATTGGTATAGGTTTGGGCCAATACAGATTGTATGGTAGCCTCTAGCCATTTGGCTTGATTGAAGGAAGGGGTAATAATAGTTACTAAAGGCGGATTCATTGGGATTGCAAATATACTATAATAAGCCCAAGTCGGACAACTCTTCTAACTTTTTATATTTTGGATTTAAGCTTGGATGCCAATGGTGCAATAAACCTTTACACTTTCTCCTCAAAACCATTTGTTTGGATTTGTAACAGCGCAACCAGAATTCTTCATCCTCTCCTCCCCATTGGGTAAAATCTTCGTTGAGGGCCCCTACCCTCTCAAAAGCATCTTTAGGGCAAGCCACTAATCCTTTGCCACCCCATAACATCCATTCCCCATTTTTGGGTGAAAAATGTGCGGGTTTATTTTTATACAAGTAAAACACAATTGGAAACCAAAAAGCCTTATTCCTTGTATTGTTGTTGCAAAGAGCCACAATGTCTCTAGGAATTGAAAAGTCGGCATCGCAGAGAAAAACCAATTCACTTGAACTTTGACGAACTGCTTTGTTAAAGGCAAATGCGCGTGAAAACGGATATGACTCACTTTTAAAAATCACTTTGCCAGCAAAACGTAAACGAATTTCTTGCTCCAATTGCACGGCATCCTCACTGCCGCAATCAAAAACCGACAATTCTATTAATTGGGCATTTTCACATTGGGCAATACTTGGCAGGAAATATTGCAAAAAGGTTTCACTCCTATTATAAAGTCCTACACAAATACTAATGGTTGTATGCTCAGGTTTAAATGGGTTTACGGTTCGAACCAATGCAAGCAAATCTGAAATTACCGTATAAAAGCCATACTTTCTTTGAGGCGATTTGAAAAGCCACCAAAGCGGGTATTTAATCCATTGCGGAAACATTGATTGAATGCGCATCCTTAATTAAACTGAATACTTTTGATAGGGTTTACCTTGCTTACCATTTTAACTGGAATAAGCAGCAAAAATCCACAAATAAAAAAAGCAAAAACATTAATGTAGACAATGTCCATGGTATTTATTTCAATGGGCACATGGTTGATGTAGTAGGATTTTTGGTCTAATTTTATCCATGAAAACTGCTTCTGTAAATAGGCTAAACCCAGTCCCAGCAAGTTTCCCAATAACAAACCTTGAAAAATTATTTTTACGCCCATCCATAAAAATATTTCACTCAATTGTTTGTCTTCAGCTCCCAGTGCTTTCATTAATCCAATCATTTGAGTTCTTTCCAATATAAGAATAAGTAAAGCGGTTACCATATTAATTGAAGCAACAGCCACCATTAAAATCATTATAATTAGCACATTCAAATCCAATAAACTCAACCAATCAAATAAGGCAGGGTACATTTCGTAGATACTGCTCAATCCCATATTATAGGGTGTTATTTGTGCAATTTCTTCGCGCATATTTTCGGTTTCGGTTCGATCCAAATTCTTTAAGCCAATTTCATAACCGCTAATAGCTGTTTGATCCCAATTGTTTAATTTTTGCACCTGACGGATATCCACAAAGGCATACAATTCGTCTAATTCACCCATGCCCGTATCAAAAATGCCCGCAATTTTTAATTTCCTAACCCTTGGTGGATCTTGAATAAAATAGATATAAACAGGGTCGCCTAGTTTTAATTCGAGGCGTTTGGCTGTAATGGCCGACAGTAAAATTTCTTGCGAGCTGCTTGAATCTGCAAAGTTGGGCCATTTGCCTTCCAATAAATTCTTTTGTAAAAAAATAGCGTTAAAATCAGTTCCTATTCCTTTCAACACAATTCCTTCAAATGCATTTTCTGTCTTTATAATACCTGCCTTGGTTGCATAAGCTTGCATAAAAACTACCCCTTCCTTCTTACGTGCAAGCGCTTCCATAATGGTATCGCGCGAAATGGGCAAGCTTTCAAAACTGTTGTTTAAATCGAGGTGGGTAATTTGCAGAGGTGCATTAAAACCAATAAGTTTGTCCTTCACTTCATTTTGGTATCCCTTCACAATGGCAGTGGCCAAAATCATTACCATTACACTAACGCATGCAGCTGCCAAAGCAAGGTTGATAATCAACTTTGAAAATCCGCTTCCCTTTTTATTACTTTGAAGCGGCTTATGGGCCATTAACCTTTTTGCAATGAAAAAACTAAACTTCATAATTCTCCACAAATATAATCACTGTATCTGGCTTTTGTGCTTTTTCCTACTTGGAAACAATTTGATGGCCCAAATACCAGGTGCCGATCAGCCAGAAAAATACTTGAGCTTGCTTAAGGACAAAAAAGTTGGATTGGTGGTAAACCAAACTGCCACAGTTGGACAAATGCATTTGGTAGATTTCTTGCTTAAAAAGAAAATTAAAGTAGTTTGCATTTTTGCGCCAGAACACGGGTTTAGGGGCGATCATAGCGCAGGAGAAAAGGTATCCTCAGGCATTGATGCCAAAACAAAACTTCCAGTTTATTCCTTATACGGGGCTTATAAAAAACCTAATGAGGCACAACTTAAAAAACTCGATATTGTAATTTTCGATATACAAGATGTGGGTGCTAGGTTTTATACTTATATATCTACTTTACATTATGTAATGGAAGCTTGTGCAGAGCAGAAAAAACCATTGCTTATTTTGGATCGCCCCAACCCCAATGGTGCTTATATAGATGGACCAATATTAGATACGGCATTTAGGTCGTTTGTAGGCATGCATCCAGTTCCTGTGGTTCATGGCTGTACAATGGCAGAATACGCCAAAATGATTAATGGTGAGGGTTGGTTAAAAAACCACCTAAAATGTAATTTAATGTTTGTGCCATTGAAAAACTACACCCATCAAACGCCTTATAATTTACCTATACCCCCATCTCCAAATTTACCTACAATGGGAAGCATTTATTTATATCCAAGTTTATGCTTTTTTGAAGGTACACCCTATAGTGTAGGAAGAGGAACCAATAAGCCTTTTGAAAGAGTAGGCAAACCATTTTGCAAAATTGGATCAGACACTTTTACACCTGTTAATATGCCGGGAATTGCAGAACATCCGCCCTTTGAGGGAAAATTATGTACTGGTTTTTTATTGACAGATTATGCCAAAAACTTGGCGCCATTTGAACAGAAAATTAACCTTTATTGGTTAATAGAATTGTATAAAAACGACGACAATCAAACGGCTTTCTTTAATTCCTTTTTCGATAAATTAGCTGGAACCGATATACTCCGCAAGCAAATTATGGCAGGCAAAACGGAGGAAGAGATAAGAAAGAGCTGGCAAGCAGGCTTAATCAAATACCGCAATATGCGCAGGCCTTACCTGCTTTATTCAGATTTAGAAAGGGGTAACTAATTAATTTTACCACCCATTAATTGGGTAACTTTTGCCACATCTTCTGGGGTATCTATGCAATGGCTGTCAAAATTGGTTCGAACCAA
>CANFHJ010000007.1 GCA_947446605.1 Bacteroidota bacterium
CGTAAAAAGCAGTTTGATTATCAAACTGCTTTTTTTTTATCCTTTTATTTGTCAAATTGCGTTGACATTCAATGATGAACCAATCAATTAATTTTATGAAGAAAATTATATTTCTGTTTGCCCTTATTATTTGTGGCATTCAATCTTTTGCGCAGTTCGGAAATTTTAAAAAGAAAGACGAATTAGAAAAGTTTAAAGATACCAGGTTGGTGGTGGTATTGTTTCCTGATAGTGCCTATACTGCTTCTGTTATTGCGGCTGTAGAGCGTTACTGGACATATACAGGTTATGAATTTGCTGAAGACACAGCTTTGTACCGGTATAAAAAAGGTGATTATGCCTTTTTGTATTTTAGTAAATCTAAAGGTTCAAAAATTAAAGCCAAAGTTGCAAACTCCGAGGAGGATATGAATGCTATGGTTATTACTAGAAAATTTAGTAGGAGGGTAATACCAGAAAATTTATTGGCCTATGGTTTTTGCGGAAATAGGATCGATACAAATGATTGGGAAACTGAAATAACGCGTGCAGTGCAATTGATGAATAATTATTTGAATTATGCTGTACAAGCCTCTGGTACCAGCGCCCCAAGTGCAAGTAGCTTAATGAATAATTACCCAAGCGACAAAAGCCAGCTCTTAGATAAAAAATTAATTATTGAAGACAAACAATTGGAATTAAAAGGTAAGGAAGATGCGCCAACCTTATATGATGGCGATGTGGAAGAAGTTGATATTGCAGAAATTCAGAAAGCTATCAAATGGCAAGACAATAGTTATATCTATTACTATTATTCAAAAGATGAAAAGAATTGTAATAAGTTATTTATAAGTGCGGCCAATAGTGAATTAATGTATTTCACCACTGAAAGTCCAGAGAAATGCAAATGTACTTCCAACGATTTGAAAGCACTCAAAAATATTAAAGTTAAGCTAAATAAAGGCGGCAGGTAATTAATCTAATCCCCAACAATCAAACAGCATATTGATATAGCTGTTTTCTGTTTTTTCCATTTTCCTATCTGCCATCACCACTTTCATGGCAAATTCTATGAGTTCGTTTCTTTCATCGGAGCTTGAAATGGCGTAAAATCTTTCTGCTGTTTCAGTAAAATGATTGGGCAATTCCTCCATTGGGCAAGCTTTTAAAAATGCTTGTTCTTTAATTATTTCTATTGGCTCGCGGAAATGTTCGTCTAAGAATTCTAAGATCACTTCGCTTTCGGCCTTTTGCAGGCTTCCATCGGCTAAACTGAGAATCACTAATAAGTGAAAACCAGCTTCCGTTTTATTCATGTTTTGGATAAATTTTGTAGGCATATTTGCTTATTGTTTGGGGTAGGCGCTGCAATTTATTTAAATATTCAAATTTTTATTCAATAAACTTATTCATTTATCAATTCAGAATGTAAGTTTGTTGCCAAAATACAATTAGAATTCTATGAATTACGATAACATGAAATTTGGCACTAAAGCCATACATGCTGGTCAAGAGCCTGATCCAACAACTGGTGCGGTTATGACACCCATTTACCAAACCAGTACATTTTGGCAAGAAAGTCCGGGTAAAACCCAAGGATATGCCTATGCGCGTGGTAAAAATCCAACCAGAACTGCCTTAGAAAAATGTTTGGCTTCGCTAGAAAATGCAAAACATGGTTTGTGTTTTAGCAGTGGAATGGGTGCTACAGATGCAGTTGTTAAACTGTTAGCTCCAGGTGATGAAGTAATCACAGGAAATGATTTGTATGGTGGAACCTATCGCATGTTCACCAAAGTGTTTGCAAACTTTGGCATCAAATTTCATTTTATTGATTTAAGTAAGCCCGAAAATATTCTTCCTTTTATCAATGCAAATACCAAATTAATTTGGGTAGAAACTCCTACCAACCCTACCATGCAAATTATTGATATTGTTGCTTGTGCCGCCATTGCTAAAAAGCATCAAATTACTTTTGCTGTTGACAATACTTTTGCTTCTCCTTATTTGCAAAATCCATTGGATTTAGGTGCAGATATTGTAATGCACAGTGTAACTAAATATTTAGGCGGACACAGTGATGTAATTATGGGTGCCTTATTAACCAATAGTGATGCCTTACATGAGCGTTTGGCTTTTATACATAATTCTTGTGGTGCTACGCCTGGTCCTATGGACAGCTTTTTAGTATTACGTGGTTTAAAAACATTGCACTTGCGCATGAAAGCGCATTGCGAAAATGGCGAAGCCGTTGCCAAATTCTTAAAAGGTCATCCTATGATTGAAAAGGTTTACTGGCCTGGTTTTACAGACCATCCTAACCATGAAATTGCCAAACAACAAATGCGTGGCTTTGGGGGTATGATTTCTATTGTATTAAAAAATGCCGACATGCAAAAAACTTTTGATATAGCCAGCTCTTTTAAAGTTTTTACCTTGGCCGAAAGTTTAGGAGGGGTAGAAAGTTTAATCAATCATCCGGCAACAATGACGCATGCATCAATTCCTAAAGCCGAAAGAGAAAAGGCCGGCGTAGTAGATAATTTGCTAAGATTAAGCGTTGGCGTGGAAGATATATCAGATTTATTGGCTGATTTACAAGTTGTTTTGGGATAAAATCAAATCCTTAATTTTTTCTTAATAATGGGTGGTGTCTCCTTTAAAAAGGGCCCCACCCATTTTTTTACTTGGATTTACAATTATTTAATATTTAAATTAGATTAATCAAAATTTACGAGAGTTTGACACATAGTGCGACAATTTGTATGTTTTGAAATTTTTAAAATTGAAATAATAATTTAAATAAATAGTAAATTCCATGGAAAAAAATCTACTTCTTGATTCCCTGAAAGCCCCTTCGTCTGTGATGAATTTGGGAATTCCAAGTTTTCTTGCACCTACAAGAAAACATGGAAAAACATTTGTAAAAATGTTTTCATTTCTATTTTTAATGTTGCTTGTTTTTAGTGAAGCACGATCCCAATGTTATACGGCGCCAAATTATTGTACGGCTATTACTGCTACCAATAATGCAAATTACGGTATGGGTATTCAGAATGTAACACTTTACACTTCTGCAATTCCAACCCAAATTAACAATACAACCACTGCAGGTCAAGGAACGCAAATCTACTTTAATTATACAAGTATGATTGTGAAAGCAGGTGCTGGTGATTCGGTTTATTTTTCAATCAAAGGTGGAAGTAGCAACCAAACATTGTTTCGTATTTATTTAGATTACAATGCTGATGGAACTTTTAATACAACTGCACCAGAATTGGTTTATACCTCAGCAAATTTAACCACGGTAAATACCATTGTGAATGGTTCCTTTATTGTTCCTTCAACTGTTACGCCAGGTACTTATAGAATTCGTGTGGCCAGTGATGGGCAAGGTTTAATTCCAGCGCCATGCGGGCCATTAACATATTCTGCAGAATATGAAGATTATACTTTATTTGTACCAGCAACGGTTCCAGATTTTATGTCAACCGCATTTACGCAACCTGCATCTGCAGTTGTGGGAAACAATACAGTGGCATTTTCATTTACCAATATTTCAAACACTACTATTACCAGTGTAGATATCAATTACCAATTGGGTACAAATTTCCCAGTTTCTCAATCACTAACTTCAATTTCTGTTTTGCCAGGTGCTACCTATACTGGTACTTTTACAACACAAGTGAGTTTACCTTCAACAGGTAGTTATTTGTTAAAAGCATGGACAAGTAATCCAAATTATGCTGGAAATAATACGCCAGGTAATGATACCATTTGTAAGAATATTGTTACATATTGCTCTGCGCCTTTAGCTGGCGCTTATACTATCAATCCTGCTGGTTCAGGTAGTACTAACTTTAAATCATTTGGCGGATTGGATTCTGCTTTAATGTCGTGTGGTGTAAGTGGTGCTGTGGTTGCAACAGCCACAGCAGGGATTTATAATGAGGGATTAACTTTTACCGCAATTACTGGAGCAAGTCCAACAAATACGGTTACCATTTTTGGAAATGGTAGTACCTTGTTATATGCATGTAATGCATCTAATTTATCAGTTGTAAGATTCCAAGGAGCAAAATATATTACCTTAGATAGTTTAAACATCAAAACCAGTGATATCAATTATGGCTGGGGTGTTCATTTTTACTTAGGTTCTGATTCAAATACCGTAAGAAATAGCACCATAGATATTTCTGCGGTAACCTCAAGCACGGCTACAAACTCTGCGGGTATTGTATTCTCAAATAGTTTAACAAGTCCTACCACCACTGGTATTACTGGCTATAGAAACAATATCATCAATAATTTAATAAAAGGAAATCCTACTGGAGCAGGTATGTATTATGGTATTGTTGGCGCGCCTTCATCAGCTGCAACCAACGTATCGGCAAATAGGTTCGTAAATAACCGCATTGAGAATTTCTATGTGTATGGTATTTATTGGACATTAGGTAACCGTACACTATTTAGAGGAAATAAAATTTCTCGTCCAACCAAATCTACCCTTACCACTACTTATGCATTCTACCTCTCTTCAACTTCAAGGGCAGATACCATAGATGGCAATACCATTACTAATTTATATGGAGGTGCACCAACCAATACAAGCACCACTTATGTATTTTATGGAATTAACTATTCTGGTTTAAATACCGAACCAAATACATTCTGTAATAACTTGGTATATGATTTGAATGGAGATGGTCCAACTTATGGATTTTATTTGTTAACCAGTTTCAATAACAGAATATATAACAATACGTTGTTGTTCGATAACCAAGCTTCTACGAGTTCAAATGCTACGAATGGCTTATATTTTACTGGTGCAACTTCTGCAACAAGTTTCTTAGATTTTAGAAATAATATTATATCTATTACTAGAACTGGTGGAGGAGCAAAAAATGCTTTATTTACTTCAGGTTCATGGGCACTTGGAACTACCATGAATAAAAATGCTTATTACAGCAATGCTTCTAATTATGCTTTATGTAACTATTTAGGTGTAAACTATACCACACTAGCCAATTGGAAAACAATTATGCCAACATTGGATCAGCAAAGTTTAGATTACAGTGCCAATTTTGTGAATCCAGCAACACAAAACTACTCTCCTAGAGATGGTGGTTATGATGGAACTGGTGATAATGTAATTGCATCTGTACCTACAGATTATAAAGGTACTCCAAGGGCATTGCCAATGGATATTGGTGCTTTTGAGGCTTCTCCTGTTCCAATAGATGCGGCAATGGGTAATATCATTTTACCAGTTGCTCCTTATGTTGCTGGTTCAAAATCTATTCAAGCTACTATTAGAAATGCGGGTACCACCACCATTACAACTGCAACTGTAAATTGGAGTGTTAATGGTGTAACGCAAACACCAGTTGCCTTTTCAGGAACATTAATAGGTGGTGCATTTAGTAGCAATATTACTTTAGGCAGTGTAACTGTAGCTGCCAATACTTTATATACCATTCAGGTTTGGGTTAGTTCTCCAAATGGATTAACAGATCCAAACAATACAAACGATTTGGTGGTAGATTATACTGCTGCTGCTGTTTCAGGAACGGTAAGCATTAATTCCGCAGGTTCTGGACCAGGGGTGTTTAATTCATTCACCGCCTTCTCAAATATTTTAAAAATTGGTGGCTTAGGTGGTGCTGTAACAGCCAATGTTACTGTTGGAAGTGGACCATACAATGAGCAAGCGCAATTCTTTACATTTGCTGGCGCAAGTGCTACCAATACCGTTACAATCAATGGAAATGGCGAGTACCTGCAATTTAACAATGCAGATCCAGGAAATATTGGTATTTTAAATTTAATTGGGGCCAATTATATTACTGTAAACAACTTAAAGATTAAGAGTTTAAATGCAAGTTATGGAATAGGGGTAATTATTACCGCTAATTCAAATTATAACAAAATAACCAACTGCTTAATTGATATTGGATCTGTAACAGGTTCTTCATCCTCTGCGGGTGTAGCTTTCACATCTTCATTGAGTAGCCCAGCTACAACCGGTACTTTAAATGGAACATATAATCTGATTGAAAACAATGTAATCACAGGTAATGCATCAGGTGGTCCTTACTATGGAATTGGCTATTGTCCAACCACTTCATCTAATGCTGCAAATACCTATAATGTTATTAGAAATAATGTCATTAGAGATTTTACTTATTATGGCTTCTATATCATGTATTCGGCAGGTTCAACCATTTCGGGTAATGTGATTTCTAGACCCTACAAATCTGCACCAACAACCTTTATGGGCTTTTATGCCATCAATGGTTTGGCACAGGATACCATTGAAAACAATGTGATTAAGCAACCGTTTAACCAAACGCCTACTACAACCAATACTTTTTATGGTTATTATTTCTCAACGCCAAATGTGCCTGCAACAAGGCCTGTTATCATTAGAAATAACCAAATGTATGATATCAAGTCGGCAGGAGCTATTTATGGTATATATCAAGTATCATCAACGTATTTAAAATTCTTAAACAACAACTTTGTAATTGACCATGCGGCAAGTACAAGTGCTTCAACTTGCTACTTGTATTACAATTCAGGAACACCAACTACAACCACTATTAGAAATAATATTTTCTACTTAAATCGTGGGGGTGCTGGTGCCAAATACATTTATTACCTTGCAACTACGGGTGTTGGTTATGTAATTAATAACAATGTTTTAAGTTTAAAACAATCGGGTACCAATAATTATATTGGTTACTATGCTGCAAACTTTGCAACACTTGCAACTTGGAAAACAGTTAATACCAATGCATACGACCAAAACAGTGTGGCTGCAGATCCGCAATTTAGGTTGTCTATCAATCCAGAATATTACCAACCAGGTGCAGACTCAATTAACAATATTGGATTTGCTTCAACAGATGTAATTAAAGATGTTGTGGGTGTAACGCGCAGTGCAACACCAGATCCAGGTGCGTATGAATTCAGTGTGCCAGCTGCAGATGCAGGTTTGTCGCGTTTTTCAGCACCTCTAAATCCATTGTCATTAGGAACACAAAGTGTAAATGCAGTTATTAAAAGTTTTGGATCAACTCCATTAACAAGTGCTACAATAGATTGGAAAGTAAATGGTGTTTTACAAAGCACCAATTATTGGTATGGATACTTAGCAAATGGCGATAGTAGCAATTATACCTTAGGTTCATATGCATTTACCAATCCGGGTTTTTACAGGTTAAAAGCATGGACCAGTATGCCTAACGCTGTTGCTGATAGTTTCCCATTAAACGATACTATTAATTTAACTGTTTGTACACCAATGGTAGGTTCTTATTTTACCATTAATCCTGCCTTGCCTGCCACTGACACCAACTATGTAAGTATTTCATCTTTTACAAATACCTTACAAATTTGTGGTGTAGGTGGTCCTGTTGCCGTTACAGTTGCTCCAGGGGTTTACAATAACCAAATTACTTTCAATGGTCCGATCCCAGGCGCATCTGCTACCAATAATGTGGTATTTAATGGTACCGATTCTGCCACCACAAAAATTGTACATGATGGAAGCATTCAACGTGCTACTTTGTTATTTAACAATGCACGCAATATTACCTTTAGAAACTTTACCATTGAGGCTTCGGCAATGAGTGGTGGTGGTTTTGGGGTATTGTTTACCAATGCGGCAGATAGTAATAAAATTATCAGGTGTACTGTTAAAACTTATGCCCAAAATGCTACAAATGCCAACTCTGCTTTTGTTCCAATTTTATCTAGTGCAAGTTTAACAGCTGCTAATACGGCTGGTAACAATGGTAGTTATTTGGTAATTGACAGTTGTCGTGTGTTAGGCGGTTATTATGGTATTGATTTATATAATAACTCTGTGCCAAAAGCAACCGATAATGTAATTAGCAATTGTGAAATTATACAAACTTATTACTATGGTATTATTGCTTATTGGCAAAATAAAATTATTATCAATAACAATAAGTTTAATACAATTGGTAACAATTCAAATGTTTCTTCATTTAGTATTTATACTTACCAATGTGATGGCGGTATAAAAATTACCAAGAACCAAATTTATGGTCAGATTGGTGGTTACGGAATGTACATGTACCAACACAATGGAACTGCATTGAGCAGAAATATTGTAGCCAATAACATGCTTCAATTAGGTTTAGGAACCAATACAACTTATGGTATTTATGATGGTGGTACCGTTTATACAGATATTGCACACAATACAGTAAACAATACTTCTGGCGATGCTTCTTATGTAAGTACTGCTGTTTATTTCAGTTATGGTGCGCCAGCTACTGCTAATAACTTAAGAATGGTGAACAATATCTTTACTGCGCCAAATGGTGCAATGGCATTGTTCTGTCCAAGTACAGTTTCATTGTCGTCAAGCAACGTGTTTTTAAACAACAACGTTTACTATTCTCCTTCAAGTTATCCTTTCCGTTTGGTAAATACCATTTATCCTACACTTACAAGTTACAAAGGTGGTTTGGGAGCCTTTATTCCTGGAGTAGATTCAAATGCAATTTGGTTCAACCCAAGCTTCTTTAGTGCAACTAACCTTAGAACCATTTCTCCTCAGGTAGATAGTATAGGTTTGGTATTGCCTACTGTGCCAGATGATATTGATGGTAAATTAAGAAGTACCAATGCACCAGATGCAGGGGTTTATGAATTTGCTAGACCTGGCGATGATGCCGGTGTTATCGCAATTCTTCAGCCATTTGCACCAGTATCAATTGGAAAAACAAACGTAAAAGTATTGATCAAAAACTTTGGTTTAAATACCTTAACAAGTGTAGATGTGAAATACAAGGTTGGGGTTACGGTAGTAACAAGAAACTATACTGGTTCATTATTGCCAGGTGCAGTTGATACTGTAACTTTCGATTCAACCAGTGGTCCTCTAGCAAGTGACCAACGTTTCAATTATTTAGGTGGTTCGGTAGATATGAAAGCTTATACTACTAATCCGAATTTGGCAGCTGATTTCCAAAACTTAAACGACACTTCTTATTTGAGTTTCTGTGGTGCATTAAATGGTGTTTATACCATTAACCCTAGCGGTGTTGGTGCCAATAACTTTACTTCATTTGCAGCAGCAGTTAACAATTTAAATTGTGGTGGTGTTTCTGGTAATGTTACTTTTAATGTAGCTAGCGGAACCTATACCACACAGGTTGATATTTCAACCATCAGCGGTGCAAGTGATTTTGCAAGGGTTACATTTAAATCTGCAACAGGTAATGCTGCAGACGTAATATTAACGAGTAGTACCTCTACTTCACTTGATAATTATACCCTTCGTTTGAAAGGTGCAAATTATGTGAACATTGAAAAAATGACCATCAGAAATACCAATGCTACATATGGAAGGGTTATTTCAATTAATAAATTTGCAAGTTTAAATGCCAATACAAACAATGTAGTGGTAAGAGGATGTATTCTTGAAGGTTCAATTATTAGCAGTACCGCAGATCAATATGCTATTATTTACAGTCCAGGTGGCGATAATGCCAACAACTTAACTTTTGTAAGCAATGCCATTAAATACGGTTCTTACTCAGTTTATGTTGGTGGTCAAAGTATCATTAATTTATACTCTCCTGGTTTAGTGATTGATTCAAATACATTAACCCAACCTTATTATGCTGGTATTTATTTAACCAGTAGAAAAGATGCGAAGATTCGTTACAATTACTTAGATGGTAATGCAGCCTATGGTTATTATGGCATGTTCTTAAGTGGTGTTTCGGGAGATATGGAGCTAATTGGAAATAATATTCAAAGCCCTATGGGTACTTATGGATTGTATATTTCTACTTTGAATTATTATGGTGAAATTGGTTATGCAAAAATTACTAATAATATAATCAACCTAGCTAGCTCTTCTACGCAATATGGTATTTATTTAAACAGTTCTTCAAATAGCTATTTCATCAATAATACAGTTCGTTGTGCAAGTACAACTACTTCGTATGCCTATTATTTCTCTGGAAATACTACCAGTACAACTGTTCCTCAGATTGTTGCAAGTAACAATGTGCGTTTAATTAATAATATCTTATATACTGCAGCGGGTTACCCAGTTTATTATGCAAACTTTAATGCTGTAACTGGTACAAGTGCTGCAGATAATAACTTGTATTATACAAGTGCTGCAAGTTTTGCCTATATAAATGGTATAAATTATGCACCTAGCGCAATGAATACTACCTTTAGAAATGCGCTTTATATGGGCAGTGATAGACGTTCATTACATGCGCCAATGACATTTACATCTGCTACAGATTTAAAACCTTTGGTAAGTAATAACCAATGCTGGGCTGCAAATGGTAGAGGTCAACAAAGTACATTTGTACCTAAAGATTTCAATGGCTTAAACAGAAGTATTGCGGTTGCAACAGGCGCTACAGATATTGGTGCTTGTGAATTTACACCAACAGTTATTCCAGCAGCTGCTACCATTACAGGAAGTATCATGGGTGGAAATACCCAATACCTAATTGCTTTTGGTGATACAGTAGGAAAAGTTGTTTGGGGTTATGCTGGAACTTTACCAACAGCTATTAGCGCAACTTACCATACAGGTGCATTAATTAGCGATCCAAGCAATGGCGGCAGAAATATTGGCGCACATTACATGGATGTGTTCTGGAGAATTATTGCAAGTGGTGGTGCATATTACAGTTATGATGTTAGCTTTAATTTTGATCCAAATATGTTGGGAACCGTTCCTTCAATGTCTGATATTAAATTGGCTAAAAAGCAAGTTGGTGTATCTGGTACTTGGACCCATTATGGTTATACATTAACAACTGTGGATTCAGTAAATTACAATTTCGGTGTAATGGGATTGCCAGATTTCTCAGATTTTACTGGAACTTCAGATTTTGCGCCATTGCCAGTTAAATTGGCTCGTTTTGAAGCAATGAGAAGTGCAGCGGATGCCTTGTTAAATTGGAATACAGTAAGCGAATTAAATAGCCGTACTTTTGAAGTTGAACGCGCAGGTGATGGCAAAAACTTTGTTAAAATAGGTTCGGTAAATGCTGCTGGAAATTCAGTTAAAACAATTGCCTACCAATTTGAAGATTTAGGTGCCGCAAATGCATATGCTGCTCGTCGTGCTTACTACCGTTTAAAAATGATAGATAAAGATGGTAAGTTTGAATATTCACCAGTGAGAGTTGTAGACTTTAACGATGAAAGCGACGCTGCTCTTGCTGTATTCCCTAATCCATTCACAGATAAATTGAACTTAACTTTTGATAAAGTAGAAGAAGGAGCTGTTCAAATTGAAGTGATAGACCTTTATGGAAAAGTATGCTACAAATCAGAACAAATGATCAACTCAAGCAATCCTGATGTAGTGTTAACTGCTATGAATAAATTAAGCAATGGTATCTACGTAATTAAAGTTAGCAAAGGCGCTAGCGTTTATACCCGTAAATTAATTAAGGAATAAATTCTTTAGCGATTAAACAAAAAAGGCGAACCAATTGGTTCGCCTTTTTTGTTTATAAAAGAGTAAAAAAAATCAGGCATTTGCCTTCTGAAATAAGGCGGGAATTGTTTTAATAATTAGAATTAAATCTTTCCAAAATGAATTGTTTTTGGCATACTCATTGTCTAGTTCCATTCTTTCTGCTTCGCTCATTTGTCCTCCTTTGCCTCGTTTTGAAACTTGCCATAAACCAGTAATTCCGGCTGGGGCCATAAACCGCAAGGCAAATTGGTCGGTGGTAAGTTTTTCTGCCTCATACAATGGCAAAGGCCTATTGCCAACTATACTCATGTCGCCTCTTAAAACATTGAATAACTGAGGCAGTTCGTCTATGCTAGTATTGCGCATAAATTTCCCCAATTTTGTAATGCGTGGATCATTTTCAATTTTACTGAATTTTGCATTTGATTTCGCCAATTTGGCAGCAGCATAAACCTTTTCGCAAATCATTTCTCCATCCATAAATAATTTAGATTTACAAGGAGAATTACTGGTTTTACATTCCTCACACAAATAGGCCTTAAAGTCATCTACTGTTGTTGGTTCACTATTACCGTATTGATTTAAATGTTGTAGGTTTTTCAAAAGAGAATCTGAACCCACGCGCATGGATCTAAATTTATAAAAATCAAATAAGGTATAGCCTGATCCAACCCGTTTAGAAGTATATAAGATGCCTCCCTTTGTTTCAATTGAAATTACTGCGGCAACTAAAAGTAAAAAGGGAGAAAGTGTAACAATTGCAGTTAGAGAAAATACAATATCGAATGCCCTTTTTGTTAGTGGTGTGGCGTATTTAGGAAATGAATTAGGATTTTTAATAAGTGATTTATGGTAGCGCGGTGGATTCTCAATAAGGAATAATGCCCGCTGCATAAATTCTTCTTTTTTAAGTGGGAGCTCAAAAATATCTGCAAACTGCTCAATTAACGCAATGTTTTTATTAGCTGTTGTAATGCGGTCAACAATTATAACAAATGGCACATTGGCTGTTTTAGCAAGTGTTTTGCAATTCTTTCGGAGTGAGATACCATTTGCTCCAAGTAAATCAGAATTGGTAACAATTAAACTTACAGGAGGATTTTCTGCTGTCCATTGAAAAAATTGAAAAACATTGTTAAAATGTTTGATTTCAAAATCGTCTCTGAATTCATGGGTGAAGGTTACAATTGCTCCTAGGTTAGATGAAATAAAGACTATTCTTGGAATAGGTGTTCTGTTTTCCATTTAAATGGTCTTAAGTCTTCTAAAAATATTATCTATGCGCGCATCCAACTCTTCCAAATTAAAAGGTTTAATGAGGTAATCATCTGCACCAGCTTTTAAGCATTTAATTTTATCTGTGGTACCCTCATTTCCAGAAAGCATAATGAGCGGCACATCTCTAAAAAAACCACTGCTCCTAATTTGCCTAATAAACTCTAAGCCATTTATTTCAGGCATATTTACATCTGCAATAATTACATCTGGAATTACACCTTGCTGCATCCATTCCAAAGCTTCTTTTCCGTTTTGCTTGGCAACAACATTATAGTTTTTGTTGAAATAAAAATCGAGAATCTTTAGGATACTTAATTCATCGTCGAGCGCTAATAAAGTCTTCTTCATGGTCTGGGGTATTTCGCTTCTTATTTTTTATAGATTTTTTGGAAAGATTCTGTTTTCATAATTCTGTAAATGGTAGATTTTCCAATATTTAATTTCTTGGCAACCGCAATTACATTGTCATCGTATTTGTCTAAAAACAGTTTAATAATTAAATTAGAATAATCGTCAAAACTCATTTCCTGAGATAGAATATTGCTAATAGATTTCTCTGAATGGTAGGTGATGTCTTTTATATCTATAGTCGCATTGTCGCATAGCACGCAAGCCAATTCTATAATTGCTTTTAATTCTCTAATATTCCCTGGAAAAGAGTAATCAAGTAGTTTTTTTTGCGCTTCATTGCTCAATATAATTTTACCTGATTTGTTTTCTTTTACATAGTCATCAATAAAATATTTTGCAAGATGAATTACATCATTTCCTCTATCCCTTAAAGGGGGTAAATGAATGGGCAAACCTAATAAACGGTAATAGAGATCTTCCCTAAATTTGCCTGTTTGTACCTCTTGTGCTAAATTTTTATGTGTGGCTACTATAATGCGAACATCAATTGGAATTGCCGTGTTGCTTCCTATTCTTGTTACTTCGCGCTCTTGCAAAACACGCAATAATTTTGCCTGTACATTAAAATCTAATTCGCCAATTTCGTCTAAAAATATGGTTCCTTTTATGGCCTGTTCAAATTTTCCAATTCGTCGCGCATCTGCACCTGTAAAGGCGCCTTTTTCATGGCCAAATAATTCGCTTTCAATTAAATCTTTGGGAATGGCGGCAACATTTACTGCAACAAACGAATACTTCTTTCTATCGCTGTTATAATGTATGGCTTTTGCAACTAACTCTTTTCCAGTGCCCGTTTCGCCTGTAATTGAAACAGTAATTTTACTATTGGAAGCTTTTTCTACATAAGCAAAAGTCTTTTTTAATGCCTCGCTGTTCCCTATAATCGATTTAGAGAAGTCGTATTTTTTTCCAAGGTCTTCTCTTAATTCAATAATTTCAGTTTTCAATGAAATATTTATCACTGCATTCTGAACAGAATTTAGCAGGCGATGCTTGGTGTCTTCGTTTTTAATTAAATAATCAAATACGCCTAATTTCAATAATTCAACCGCAGTGCCAATATCTTCCTGACCAGAAATTACAATAATTTGAATTTGCTCATCGGCCTCTTTTATTTTTTTAATTAATTCCGAACCATTCATTCCTGGCAAAGAATAATCAATGGTAATTACATCTGGTTTTTGATGTAAATTGTTGAGGCAATCTTTCGCATTTTCAAATGCAATTACTTCGTAATCGGGATTGAGTTGCAAGGAATAGGTAAGAAAATTTCTATACCAATTGTCATCTTCTACAACGAAAATTTTCGGATTTGTCTTTGCCATATCTTGGGTTCGAAGTACAAATATGGGCTTTTTGTCGCAAAATGGGAAGAAGTATTTTTTTAAAACTTTTTTAAGCGCGGCTTTGAAAATCTTGGTAGGCCATTTTTATACCATTTGCAAGGCTTACAGCGGGTTTCCATCCCAAAGATTTAATTTTGCTTACATCCATTAATTTTCTGGGGGTGCCATCTGGTTTCTCTGGGTTGAACCTTAATTCTCCCTCAAAACCTACAATTTCCTTGATCAATAAGGCTAAATCTCTAATGCTCAAATCCTCCCCACTTCCAATATTTAGGAACATTTTTTCATTGTAATCTTGCATCAACAAAAAAGCTGCAGCGGCTAAATCGTCTACATACAAGAATTCCCGCAATGGATTTCCCGAACCCCATACTTCAACAAATGGGGCTTTGGCCAATTTGCCTTCATGAAATTTTCTAATAAGTGCAGGTAAAACATGCGCGTTTTCTGGGTGGTAATTGTCGTTTGGCCCATACAAATTTGTAGGCATCACCGATACATAATTGCAGCCATATTGGTCTCGGTAGGCTTCGCACATTTTAATACCAGCAATTTTAGCTATGGCATAGGGCTCATTTGTTGGTTCTAAAATACCTGTAAGCAAACTTTCTTCTTGCAGTGGTTGTGGGGCTAATTTTGGGTAAATGCAGCTCGATCCAAAAAACATCAATTTCTCTATGCTGTTTAAATAGCTATTATGAATGATATTGTTTTGAATCATCAAATTCTCATATATGAATTGAGCCCTGTAGGTATTGTTAGCGCCTATACCACCTACTTTGGCAGCAGCTAAGAACACATATTTTGGTTTTTCACTTGTAAAGAAATTTGCCACCGCCACTTGGTCGGTTAGGTTAAGTTCCTTAGAAGTTCTAACAACAATATTGGTAAAACCTTCTTGTGTTAATTTTCTGTGAACGGCCGATCCAACCATTCCTTTATGTCCTGCTATATAAATTTTGTCTTGGTGCTGCATTGTTACTGCAATGATAATAAATTGGGTAGTGAATAGGAAAGCTTGTTGTTTATCGTAATTTCTTTTTATAAATACCAACCATTTCTTGTTTGGTGTGTTCGCTAAATTTTGAGTTGTAAATCATTTTATACTGGGTTCCCATTTCTATGGAATCGTAGCGTTTAACACGCAATTCACGGGTGTAAAAAATGGCAATTAATTCATTACGGTAAAAAACCATTAGCAAGCGCGGCTCTAGTATTTGTTGGGTAAAATTGGGCTGAACCAATAAGTAAGAAGTATACTCATTGCTTTCAATGGTTTGGTTTAATTCATACTTTTTAATGAAGCTTTCAAAATAAGTGTATTTCTCGTTTTCTGAAGCTTCATCTAACAAGTTCCCAAGCGCTTCCTCTGCAATAAAGGTATTGTCTGTGCAAGATTTTTCAAGATAGCCTGCAATAACAATATGTGTTAAACTGTCTTTAAGTTCTAGTATTTTTAATGGATTAAACCCTGTTACCACCTTGCCAATTGGCTTGCGTTCTTGGTTGTATATCTTAGCTTTTGGCTGCAGCATAATGCCATCATACAATTCGCTTGTTTTAATCCATGCGTCTATCCAAATTCTATTCCTTAATGGCGATGCGCCAATGCAATGAAAAAACACACGAGGGTAAAGGCTCAATACTTCTTTGCCTTTTTCTTCTTCACTCATGGCACAATAGCCACTGGTTCTTTCTGCAAAAGAATTGGCAATGCTCAAGAAGCAAAGCAATAAGAAAATGTATATGTAATTATTTTTTTGCAAACTGGTGTTTTATTACCTGAAATACCACGGGTAAAACAGACGCAAAAACAATGCCTAGCACTACTTTTTCAAAGTTCTTTTGCACCCATTCAATATTGCCCAAAAAATAACCCGCAAGTGTAATGCTACTTACCCATAATATTGCTCCAATAACGCAGTACGTTATGTATTTGCTATATTTCATGCTGCCAACACCTGCCACAAAAGGGGCAAAGGTTCTCACAATTGGTACAAACCGAGCAATAATAATTGCCACAGAACCATGCTTTTCATAGAAGCTCTCCGTCTTTTGTATGTATTCTTTCTTAATGGTAAAAATGCCAAACAACTTGGCCCCTTCGCCTTTTTGGGCCAAAAATTTTCCAATAAAATAATTGGTATTGTCGCCCATGAGTGCCGCCAAAATTAAAAGCACAATAATGAGCATTACATCTAAATTGTTGTTGGCATTACCTGCCAAAACCCCTGCGGTAAACAACAAGGAATCGCCTGGTAACAGAGGCAATACAACCAATCCTGTTTCACAAAATACAATCAGAAAAAGCAATCCGTAAATCCAAAGTCCATGATCAGAAACAAATGCTTCCAAAAAACCCTTTGTGTTTGTTAATAATTCTTTTAAAATAGCTAATAGTTCCATTTGTTTAAGTTAATGCAGCGCAAGTTTAATGAAATCTCGTTGCTTTTTATAATTTTGTGCTATGAGGGGAATGTTCAAAATAATTTTGTTTGGAATGGTAATGGTGTTTTTGTTGGGCGCAAGTTCGTGTAGCACACATAAAGGAATTGCACGCGATAGAAAATGTAATTGTCCTAAATTTTAATGACAGCACCAGTTAAACTTAGTCTAATTACTGTTTGTTACAATGCAGGAAATTTACTGCAGGAAACATTGCAATCTGCCATAAATCAAACTTTTCAGGATTTTGAGTTGGTGATAATAGATGGCGGCTCAAAGGATAATACCTTGCTTGTTGCCAATCAATTTGAAGCGCATATTGGTACGCTCATTTCAGAAAAAGACAAGGGTATTTATGATGCAATGAACAAAGGTGTTATGGCTGCAAAAGGCGAATGGGTTTATTTTCTCAATGCAGGTGATTCCTTTTACAATACACATGTTTTGGATAGCATTTTTAGCAATGAAATGCTCTTATTAAACGATTTTATTTATGCCAAGGTTGAAACCAAAAATGAACCCACTGGCATCAATTATATAAATGGAAAGGAAGTAAGCTTGCCCATGTTTTATTCGCATTACCCAATTTGCCACCAAGGAACTTTTGCGAGAAAAGAAGTATTTCAAAAAATAGGAAATTTTAATTTATCATACCCCCTTGTGGCAGATAGTGAGTGGTTTGTTCGCCTGTTTAAGGATGCCACAATTAAATGCAAATTTGTAGATCAAGTTGTGGCTTATTACGATATTCAAGGTGCTACTTATCATAAAAGAATGCAAGGTTACCGCGAATATATTAAGGTTGGATTTGTTCACTTCCCGTTTTTTGTGGCTTTGTTAAACTACTTTCTATACCCAATAATATGGTTAAAGGTTTGGGTAATCAGAACTTTTCAGCATATGGCTTGGTTCAAAAAATACCGGGAACAAAAGTTTAAAAATAAAAAGGCAGGGAGCTAAAAACAATGAGAATCAAAGAAATTATTCAGTATTTAGAGGACGTGGCACCCCGCAGTTACCAAGAGTCATACGACAATTCTGGCTTATTAATTGGTTCGGACCAAACCGAAATTACTAGCGTACTCATAAGTTTAGATTGCACAGAAGAGGTTGTAGATGAGGCCATAGCCCAACAATGCAAATTTATTATTGCGCATCACCCCATCATTTTTGGTGGACTAAAAAAACTCACTGGAGCTAATTATGTGGAACGCACGGTTATTAAAGCCATTCAAAATAATATTGCTATTTATGCCATTCATACCAATTTAGACAATGTGGCAAATGGTGTAAACTTTAAAATTTCCGAAAAATTAGGATTACAGCAAACGTTGGTGCTAGACCCAAAAAGCAATTTACTCCAAAAGTTGGTATGCTACGTGCCAACCGCACATTTAGAAAAGCTGCAAGCAGCGCTGTTTGCAGCAGGTGCTGGCCATATCGGAAATTACAGTGAATGTTCTTTCGTTTCTGAGGGTGTGGGTGCTTTTAAAGCTGGAGAGGGCGCAAAGCCATTTGTTGGCGGTTCGAACCAAAGGCACCAAGAAGCGGAAAATAGACTTGAGGTAGTATTGCCCAAATATGCCCAGGGCAAAGTTTTAATGGCCCTTTTTGAGAATCATCCTTATGAAGAGGTGGCATACGATTTATTTGATTTGGTTAATTTACATGCTCAAGTTGGTTCGGGATTAATTGGAATTTTGCCCGAAGAAATGGATGAAAATACGTTTTTAGCCTACCTAAAAGACAAAATGGAGCTCAAATCTATTCGTTATACAAAGTATAATGAAAAGAAAATCAGAAAGATAGCAATTTGTGGGGGTGCCGGCAGTTTCTTGTTAAAGAAAGCTATAGCCGCAGGTGCTCAGGCATTTGTGAGCTCAGATTTTAAATACCATGAGTTTTTTGATGCCGAAAAACACCTGATGATAGCCGATATTGGTCATTATGAGAGTGAAAAATTCACTAAATCATTATTAAGTGAATTGATTATCAAAAAATTTCCTACTTTTGCAATCCTTTTATCCAAAACAGATACCAACCCGGTTAATTATTATTCATAAATTATGGCAGGAGCTACAGAAACCAGCATTGAACAAAAATTAAAAGCTTTATACAAGCTTCAATTAATCGATTCCAAAATTAACAAGTTAACCGCTATCAGAGGTGAATTGCCAATTGAGGTAAGCGATTTGGAAGACGAAATTATTGGTCAAGAGACCCGTTTTAGCAATTTGCAAGCTGAAGTTAAGAAGATGGATGAGTCTATTTCTTCTAACAAAGGTAAAATTACGGATGCCAAAGCATTGGTAAAGAAATATGAGAAACAATTGGACAATGTAAAAAACAACAGAGAGTTTGATGCATTGAACAAGGAAATTGAAATTCAAGGTTTAGAGCAACAAGCTTTAGAAAAAAGAATCAAGAATATTCAATTTGACATTGAACAAAAGAAAGCAAACATAGATACCTTGAAAACGGAATTGGAAGGTCGTGTTGCCGATTTGAAAAATAAAAAAGCAGAATTGGATACCATTGTTGCAGAAACCCAAAAGGAAGAAGACGATTTGTTAAAAGTTCGTGCTACTGCTGTTAAGGTTTCAGATGAGCGTTTGGTTCATTCTTATGATAGAATACGTAAAAGTGTTAAAAACGGTATTGGTGTTGCCACCATTGAACGTGATAGCTGCAGCGGTTGTTTTGCTGGTATTCCACCACAAAGACAAAGTGACATCAAACAAAGAAAGAAAATTATCGTTTGCGAAAATTGCGGTAGAGTGCTAACAGATGCATTGCTCGCAGAGGAAGTCGGAAGCGAATTCAAACATTAATAAAAAAAAGTCGCCAATTGGCGACTTTTTTTTTGGTAAATTAGTACATCTTTGTTGCCCTCCATGTTAAATCCAAGCCAAATAATTCTGCGTCTTTTTTTTATTTTTAAAAGGAAAGCCCTGCTCTTTGTGCTGGTTTTCCAAATTTCTCTTTCATTAAAAGCCGCATATTTTGAATATACGCCGGCCTTGAATGAATGTCAGAAGCATTTAGTCTCACTTAGGCTAAAACAGGCTGATGCTATCATTAGCAGCGAAATTCTTAAACATCCAGATAATATTGCGGGTTATTACCTTTTGCATTATGCTAAGTTCTACCATTTGATGGTTCAGCAGAATAAGGTATTGTTGCCAGAATTTGAAAAGGTACATGCAAGTACCTTGAATCAAATTCAGTTGTTGCCTGATAATTCTCCCTATAAATTATTTTTAAAAGCAAGTGTACACTTGCAAAGTGCTTTTGTAAAAGGTGCATTTAATGAATACCTTTCGGCTGCCTGGGATTTTAGATCGGCATTTTTAGAGGTAAATCAAAATGAAAGAAGCTTTCCCAATTTCTTGGGACATAAAAAGGAGCTTGGAGCCCTGAAGGCATTAATTGGTACATTTCCTTCGCAATACAATTGGATATTAAATGTTGTTGGCTTAGAAGGTGATTTTGATAAAGGACTGAAGGTTTTGCATTCCTATATTGAGCTTGATAGCAAAGAGCCATTGATAGAGCAACAGCAAGCGGAGGTAATGTATACCTTAATTCAACTAAATTTTGGTCCAGACAAAAAACTGGCGTGGACCTTTTATAAAGAACATTCAAAAGATTACCGCCAAAACCTGATGCAATGCTATGTGAGAGCTTATGTGGCAGGTAAATGTGGTGAGAATGACATGGCATTGCAAACACTTAAAGCACGACCAACAGATGAGGCTTATGAGCAAATTTATTACCTCAACTTATTAATGGGAACTTATTTGTTAAATGAATTGGATTATTCTGCAGCTATTTGGTTCAAAAAATATTTGGCTTTTAGCATTACCAAAGGTTCGTTTAAAGAAGCGTACCAAAAATTATCTTGGATTGCATGGTTACAGGGCGATACGCTAAAGTTTCATACCTATACCAATTTGATGATTAAGCATAGCAAAGAAATGGGTTCGGAAACAAGCTTAATGAACCAAGATTTAAGTAAAGGTATTTTTCCATCTGCAGAAATGTTAAAAGCGCGTTTGCTTTTTGATGGCGGACACTATGCCAAAGCGCAATTAATTTTAATGAAAATAAAGCCTGAATTATTGCCAAGTAAGTTTCAGAAAATTGAATGGGATTACCGTTGTGCACGCATTTACCAAGAGGAAGGGAAATTGGCAGAGGCAATTTCTCATTATAAATCCTGTTTAGAAAAGGGCAAAGAAATTAACACCTATCTGCTGCCCAATGCCTGCCTACAATTGGGCGCTATTTATGAGAAAATGAATTATATTTCATTGGCTCGAACCTATTACGAACAGGTGGATAATTATAGTCATTATGATTATGACACAAGCATTCAGCAAAAAGCAAAAACTAATTTACTTCGTCTGCATTAATTATAAAAAATAGCGCCCTAACTTTTGGTATTTTACTATTATGTAAAAGAATAGTTTTTAAGGTGGTCTGCTTTGCTTATTTTCGCAAATAGTATGGAAAATTTGAATTTACTAAGTGAGCAGGAGCGTATCCGCCGTCAGAAATTAATTGATTTAGCAGAAATGGGCATTAATGCCTATCCGCCAGAATCATTTGAAGTTAATGCTACATCTACAGACATTAAAGCCAATTTCCCGCAAAGCATGGAAGATGCCAAGTGGAAGGAAATTAGCATTGCAGGTAGAATTATGAGCGTGCGCGATATGGGTAAAGCAAACTTTGCAGTAATTCAAGACGATGCAGGTAAAATTCAAATTTATGTTCGCAGAGATGATATTTGCCCCGGTGAAGACAAATCTTTCTTCGATACTGTATTCAAAAAACTATTAGATATTGGCGATATTATTGGGATCAAAGGTTTTGTGTTTGTGACCAAAACTGGTGAAACATCTATTCATGCGCATTCGGTTACCTTGCTATCAAAATCTTTACATCCTTTGCCAATTGTAAAGGAAAAAGAAGGTGAAACATTTGATGCTGTTACCGATCCTGAATTTCGTTACCGCCAGCGCTATGCCGATTTAATTGTGAATCCGCATGTAAAAGATACTTTCTTAAAACGCTCTCAAATGATTCGTTCTATTAGAGATTTCTTGAACGATCATGGTGCTTTGGAAGTAGATACCCCTGTATTGCAAAATATTCCTGGTGGCGCTGCTGCTAAACCATTTATTACCCATCACAATGCCTTGGATGTTCCTTTTTATTTAAGGATTGCCAATGAGCTTTATTTAAAGCGCCTAATAGTTGGTGGCTTTGATTGGGTATATGAATTTAGTCGTAATTTTAGAAATGAAGGGATGGACCGAACCCATAACCCTGAGTTTACCATCCTTGAATTTTATGTAGCCTACAAAGACTACTTTTGGATGATGGATTTCACCGAAAAAATGTTAGAAAAAGTGGCCATGGATTTACATGGTACCACCGAAGTACAAATGGGTGAAAATACCTTAAACTTTAAAGCGCCTTTTAAACGCATTAGTATTTACGATGCCATTAAGGAATTTACTGGCTTTGATGTAAGCACCATGGATGAAGAGGGTATACGCGAAGTATGTAAAAAATTGCATATTGAAGTTTCTCCAAGCATGGGCAAAGGCAAGCTTATTGATGAGTTGTTTAGTGAAAAATGTGAAGGTAATTTTATTCAACCAACCTATATCATAGATTACCCAGTGGAAATGAGTCCACTTACCAAAAAACACCGTTCTAAAGAAGGTTTGGTAGAACGTTTTGAGTTAATGGTAAATGGTAAAGAAATTGCCAATGCTTATACAGAGTTAAACGATCCAATTGAGCAACGTGAGCGTTTTGAGGAGCAAGTGCGTTTAATGGAAAGAGGCGATGACGAGGCCATGTTTATCGACCATGATTTTCTTCGTGCATTGGAATACGGCATGCCGCCAACAGCTGGTATTGGCATTGGTATTGATCGTTTATGTATGCTAATGACCAACCAAGCATCTATTCAAGATGTATTGTTTTTCCCTCAAATGCGTCCTGAACTGAGCCAAAAAAATGAGGCAAACGAAAAGGAAGAAGCATAAAATTTAAATAAGTATTTTATTATTAATGATTTGGTAATTAGTTAATTGATGTTTTTTTAACAATTATTTTAGCTAATTCAACTTGAATGCATATTTTGCAATTATAATTTGATTAAGGAGTGTTGCTAATTCAACAAACTTTTTAATAAATTTGGTAAAATATGGCAAGTGGAACAATAAGATCTGTAGTAATTGACGATGTAGATATGATGCGTGCCACACTTAAAAAAGTGTTGGAAGCATTTCCCGCAATTGAAATTGTTGGTGAAGCGGCAGATTATGAATCTGCAAGAGCAGTTATAAATGATACCAGGCCGGATTTAATTTTTTTGGATATAGACCTTAATGGATTAACCTCATTGGATTTATTAAATGAGATCAATTGCAGTCCCAAAATTATTTTTATTACCTCTCATTCAGATTTTGCAATAAAGGCATTTGAAATAAATGCGATAGATTATATCCTCAAACCAATTAGTAGCGATCGCTTAAGGAAAGCCATTGACAAGGTAATTGAAATTCGTGAAGACCTAGAAATAGATGGCGTTTTGGGTGATTCAGGAGAGGTTTTTAAGCAAGATCAAATTATTCTTTTGAATTTTGAAAATAAGTTAACCTTTATCAAAATTCACGAAATTAATTACATTGAAGCCTTTGGAAATTATACCAAAATTTTCATGCGTGATGGTAAATTGAGTGTTACCTATAACTCAATTAAAAATTGGGAGAGCCGTTTACCTGAAGATATTTTTGTTCAAATTCATCGCTCAACTGTGGTAAATTTATTGAACGTTGCCAAAATAGAAAAATGGACTAACGACACCGGTCGTTTGTTTTTACATGGCGTAGAAAAGCCATTTGAGATTAGTAGGAGTTACTTTTTTCAGATGAAGAAGAAGTATAAAGTTTAGAGGCGAGAGACGAGAAGCGAGAGACGAGAGACGAGAAGCGAGTTGAAGTGCAATGGTTCGGCAGGCTCACCATGACGGTGTAATTTCTGCAGGTAAATGCTATTTACACACTGAAAAATGTAATTTTCCTTATTGAGTGCAATGGTTCGGCAGGCTCAACAGGACGGCTTTGTAGCCACAAAGACCATGTACCAGCCAACTAGCGAACCGCTTACTTTCCTTTATGGTGAAATCTCGCTAAAATTCCTAATGGTAATTGAACGCCAGATTTGGCTTGGAGGTAGAGTTCGCCGTTTTCTAATTCGCCAGCGGTTTTAAAATTTTGTTGTACCAAGTTTTGAACCAATAATGCGCTCAAGCCCATTGAGTATACATTTAATATGAGAAAATGCTCTTTTGGATCGAGCAATAGGGAAATATCTTGCAAGAGTTCATTGATGCTGTCTTCCAATTGCCATCTTTCTCCATTGGCCCCAATTCCATAGGCAGGTGGATCTAAAATAATACCATGGTAGGTTTTACCGCGCTTTACTTCGCGTTTTACAAATTTCATGGCATCTTCTACCACCCAACGAATATTATCGAGTTTAGATGCCTCCATATTTTCTTTACTCCAGCTGATTACCTGTTTTACAGAATCAACATGGGTAACATCTGCGCCTGCTGCTTTGGCCGCAATACTTGCACCACCGGTATAGGCAAACAAATTTAAAAACTTGGCGCCTTCAATTGGTTTAAGGGTATTGTAAATATAATCCCAATTGGCAGCTTGCTCTGGGAAAATGCCAACATGTTTAAACGAGGTAAGTGAGAGGTTAAATTTTAATTGGTATTCTTTGGTTGAATAGGGGAGATGCCATTTGGTTGGCATTTTCTTTGGGTTAATCCATTCTCCGCTGTGGCTACCTTTTTGTTTAAAGGTAATATCGCATAATTTTTTCCATTCAATTTCGTCCCAAACCTTGTTCCATAAGGCTTGTGGCTCGGGTCTTCTTAAAATAACTGGACCAAAACGTTCTAGTTTTTCAAAGTTACCACAATCTAATAATTCGTAATCGAGCCAATTTTTGGGAGTGAAAGTTTGCATGCAAAAAAATATTGGGTGTAAAGGTATTGAACTAAATCAATACTTTCTATTCTAAAACAAAAGTAAGGCCTTCTATGGCCAATTCTGTATCTGGGAATTCGCTACGGGCTTCTTCTAGTAATGGATTTAAATCGTCGTAGCGTGAAGAAAAATGGCCAATAATAAGTTTGTTTACGCGCGCTTGTTTGGCAACCATTCCCGCTTGTTTGGCAGTGGTATGCATGGTGGTAATGGCGCGATCCAATTTTTCATGCAAGAAAGTAGCTTCGTGGTATAAGTAATCTGCCTCTTCCACTGCATTTATTACGCGTACATCATAATTGGTGTCCGAACAATACGCATAAGAAATAGGCCGCATGGCAGGAAAAGTAAGTTCTTCATTGGGTGTAGTTTTGCCATCTGAACTGGTATAATCCTTGCCCATTTTAATATCGTTAAAATGTGTGAAAGGGATATTGAGTTTTTGGCATGCCGCTACATTTAATTTTTTGAGCATGGCGCGTTCCTCAAAAAGATAACCAACTGTTGGAACTCTATGAAATAAAGGAAATGCCTTTACTCTAAAGTATAAGTTTTCCATAACAATGCTGGTAGTAGTTGGGTCTATGGAATGGTAATGTAAAGGGAAACTAAATTCTGTTTCGGTGTATTTGAAAAACACGTTTAATATTTCAAATAATTCTTTTGGTCCATATACATTTACTGGCTGCTCATGCTTGTTTAAATTCATAGAGAGCAATAATCCTGGTAGCCCAAGAATATGATCGCCATGCACATGGGTAATGAAGATATGCGTAAGTTTTGATTTCTTAAGTTTGTAGCGCTGCAATTGCATTTGCGTTCCTTCGCCACAATCAATTAACATGTGGTGATCGCAGATATGAATATACTGGCCGCTTGGATGCCTGTTGGGCGTTGGCGATGCCGAACTGTTTCCTAAAATGGTTACTTCAAATGCCATGTTTACCTTGCTTAAATATCGTCTAAGAATTGTTTTTCCAATTGGTCCATCATTACATATTCGATGGCCTCATTTTCACTTGGCACGGCAATTAATTGGTTTTCTTCAAAGGTGTTTTGCAAATCAATATGCTTATTAATGCAAATTAATAAACCATTTCTTTCAAGCAAGGTATCGTGCATTTCAAGCAGGCTATTTATTTCTGCAGATTCTATTTTTTCAATGCCATTTATATCAAAAATAAAATATACAAATTCATTTTGATCCAAGGCTTGATTGGCAACTTGCATAAGTTCTGATAAAGCTGTTAAACTATTATCTCCTGCGGGTAAGCGAAACATCGCATAATGTTCGGTTTTTTCAATAGAAACTTTCATCTTTGTTATTCGGGTATTCGAAAATATAAAAAATGAACAAGAAAATAGCTTTTATTACCGGGGCCAGCTCAGGTATTGGTTCGGCCACAGCCTATTTGTTGGCGCAAAATGGTTATAATTTGATTTTAAGCGGTAGGCGTGCAGATAGAATTTTATCCTTGCAAGCGCAATTGAAAGCAGAATTTGGCACGGTATCACATGCCGCTATTTTTGATATTCGATACAAAGAAGAAGTGCAAATAGCCTTTGAGGCCCTGCCAAAAGATTTTCAAGCCATTGATGTTTTAGTTAACAATGCAGGCTTGGCAAGTGGCTTAAGCACCCTCGATAAAGGCGCATTAGACGATTGGGAAGCCATGATAGATACCAATGTAAAAGGTTTATTGTATATCTCTCGTTTGGTAATTCCAGGCATGATTGAAAGAAAAACAGGTCATGTAGTAAACATTAGCAGTATTGCTGGTAAAGAAGTTTATGCCAATGGAAATGTTTACTGTGCTACAAAATTTGCGGTTGATGCTTTAAACAAAGCCATGCGCATAGAATTATCGGCATACCCAATTAGGGTTACTGGAATTTATCCGGGAGCCGTAGAAACAGAATTCTCTCTTGTTCGTTTCCATGGCGATGAAGAAAAAGCAAAAGCAGTTTACCAAGGATTTGATAATTTATTGGCCAGTGATATTGCAGATGCCATTTATTATGCCATTAGCAGACCGGCGCATGTAAATATCAATGAAATGATTGTAATGCCAACAGCACAGCCTGTGCCCGGCATTATACATAGAAAGTAAATTAGTTTTTAGAGTTCTCCATGAGGTACGCTTTGATAAAATCATCTAAGCCTCCATCCATTACTTTTTGCACGTCTGAAGTTTCGGTATCTGTTCTTAAATCCTTAATTAATTTATATGGATGAAAAACATAATTACGAATTTGACTGCCCCATTCTATTTTCTTTTTGCCTGCTTCAATTACAGATTTTGCTTCGTTTTGTTTGCGCAATTCTAGTTCGTATAATTGCGAGCGCAACATGGTTAAAGCCCTTTCTTTATTGGCACTTTGAGAGCGATCTACCTGACAAATAATAACAATTCCTGTAGGTTTATGGGTTAGTTGTACTTTGGTTTCAACCTTGTTTACATTTTGTCCACCTGCACCCCCAGACCTAGAAGTTTGAAATTCTATATCTGCATCTTTGATATCTATTTCTATGCTATCGTCAACAATTGGATAAACGTATACAGAGGCAAAAGAAGTATGTCGTCTGGCATTGCTATCAAATGGAGAGATTCGAACCAAACGATGCACGCCATTTTCTCCTTTTAAAAAGCCATAAGCAAAATCGCCACTTACTTCAATGGAGCATGATTTAATACCTGCACCATCACCTGCTTGTTCATCTACCACCGCGGCTTTGAGGCCGTGTTTATCTGCATACATAATATACATACGCATGAGCATTTCTGCCCAATCTTGGCTCTCTGTTCCACCTGCACCAGAATTGATATTGATCATACAATTCATTTGGTCTTCCTCATTGCTAAGCATGTTTTTAAATTCAAGCTCTTCAACAATTTTGGCGGCATTCTGGTAGGCAGTTTCTACTTCTTCTTCTGTGCCTTCACCTTCTTGATAAAATTCAAATAATACAGATAAATCTTCCAACACAGTTTCCGTGTTGGCGTAGGCATCGGTCCAGATTTTCTTTAACCTGGTACCTTTAATATGTCGTTCTGCTTCTTTGGGATTGTCCCAGAAATTGGGCTGTAAACTACGCGCCTCTTCTTCCTTGATGTCTAATAATTTATTATCGACGTCAAAGATACCTCCTCAGGGCATCTGCCCTCAACTTCAAATCTTTGAGTTGTTCTGTAGTCATGGAAAGGTATTATTTAATGAAATGAAATTGTTCTGAAAAATACAGAACAATTTCATTTTTAATTTCAATGTATTACGACGAAGCCAAAGAGTTTTTGTAACGTTTGCGTTCGTTCTCATCCAAATGTACTTTACGCAAACGAAGTGAAAGTGGTGTAATTTCTACCAGCTCATCACCTTGAATATATTCCATACATTCTTCTAAAGAGAAATTAATTTTTGGCGCCATACGGGTTTTATCATCTGTTCCAGATGCACGCATATTGGTTAATTTTTTCTCTTTGGTAATATTAACAACTAAATCGTCTTGACGGTTAGTTTCACCAATAATCTGACCCATGTAAATGTTTTCACCTGCTTCAACAAAGAAGCTACCACGGTCTTGTAATTTATCAATTGAATAAGCAATTGCTTTACCTTGTTCGCCAGAAATCATTACACCACTACCACGGTTAGGAATAGTTCCTTTCCAAGGTTCAAATGCTTTGAAACGGTGCGCCATTATTGCTTCACCAGCTGTTGCGGTAAGCAAGTTATTTCTTAAACCAATGATACCACGTGAAGGAATTTCAAATTCTAAGTGAATCAAATCGCCTTTAGGTTCCATGATTAACATATCTCCTTTGCGCTGACTTACATATTCAATTACTTTACCTGAATATTCTTCTGGTACGTTTACTGTGAGAATTTCAATTGGTTCACATTTCTTGCCATCAATTTCTTTAACAATAACTTGTGGTTGTCCAACTTGCATTTCATAACCTTCACGGCGCATGGTTTCAATTAAGATAGATAAATGCAAAATACCTCTACCAAATACCAAGTATGAATCTGCCGCATCTGTTTCTTCAACACGTAGGGCTAAGTTCTTTTCTAATTCTTTAAACAAACGATCACGTAAGTGACGTGAGGTTACAAATTTTCCTTCTTTACCAAAGAATGGTGAGTTGTTAATACAAAACAACATATTCATGGTAGGTTCGTCAATCTTAATAGGAATAAGGCCTTCAGGATTTTCGAAATCGGCAATGGTATCACCAATTTCAAAACCATCAATACCCATCACCGCACAAATATCTCCACCGTGTGCTTCTTCTACTTTCATTTTACCAAGACCTTCAAAGGTATAAAGTTCTTTGATACGCGATTTTTGGATTGATCCATCACGTTTAACAATGCTAACTGGTTGGTTAACTTTAATACTACCACGTAAAATTCTACCAATGGCAATACGACCAGTAAATGAAGAGTAGTCCAAAGAAGTAATTTGCATTTGCAAGTTACCTTCTGGTACCACAGGTGCTGGAATTTGGGTAATGATATCTTCTAATAATTCTGTGAAATCTGTTGTTGGATTTTTCCAATCTCTACCCATCCAACCCATTTTAGAACTGCCATACATGGTATGGAAATCTAATTGTTCTTCGGTTGCTTCAAGGTTAAAGAATAAATCAAATACCGCGTCATGTACTTCATCTGGACGGCAGTTAGGTTTGTCTACCTTGTTAATTACAACAATTGGTTTTTTACCCAAAGCCAATGCTTTTTGCAAAACAAAACGCGTTTGTGGCATTGGACCTTCAAAAGCATCTACCAATAGCAATACGCCATCGGCCATATTTAATACACGCTCAACCTCACCTCCAAAGTCACTGTGACCAGGTGTATCGATGATGTTTATTTTAGTTCCTTTGTAATTAACTGAGATATTCTTAGCCAAAATAGTGATACCTCTTTCACGCTCAAGGTCATTGTTGTCAAGGATTAAGTCGCCTTTTTCTTGGTTTTCACGAAAAATCTGAGTTTGGTGAATGATTTTGTCAACCAAAGTAGTTTTTCCATGGTCAACGTGTGCTATAATAGCTATATTTCTGATATTCTGCATGTTCAATTTAAAAAGGACTGCAAATGTAAGTGAAATTATCCTGCTAAAAAATTTTTGCTTGATTATTTGCCTGCTAAAAGAATTAACTTTGTGTAAACTTGAAAAATAGGCTGCACATATTATTTGTTTTCTTTTACCTGTTAAGTATTGCGGGAATGCCTATTCACAGCCATTTTTGTGGCCAAAAATTAACAGCATTAAGTTTCTTTTCTACTGCCATTGGTTCGGATGATTGCGCATGTTCCGATGTAGGAAATACAGATTGTTGTTCGGATATTGTTGTTAAGCCAAGCGTAAAAGACCAAAGTTTTCAGGCAAAACAGAGTTTTGTGGCAAAGCGTATTTTACTTCCTGGCTTGACTTTTATTGCTTCATTTGATTCTTCTTTATTAGGTTTAAATAAGTATGCAAAAAAGATTGATTGGAATTTTGGTTCGCCACCCATTCGGAAATTAGACCCGAGTGCCTTGCAAGTATTTAGAATTTAGGATGAATTTGTTAGCTGCCTAGTAGGCTATGTATTAAGTTGGCCATTTTGGTTCGACCCTATTAATTATTTAACAAATTCTAATTATGAAAAATTCAAAATTTATCATCCTATTTATATTTTCAATGGTTTTTGCTTTTTCTGCTTTCGCGCAAAAAAGCAAAACAGAAAAGGTTTCTTTTAAAGTTTATGGAAATTGTGGTCAGTGTAAAGACCGTATAGAAGCTGCTTGCGACGTGAAAGGTATAAAAGCGGCAGAGTGGAATGTGGATACAAAAATGATAGAGGTGATTTATGTTCCCGAAAAAATTAGCCTCGAAAAAGTCCACCAATTGATTGCAGATTGTGGACATGATACAGATCTGAAAAAGGCAAGTGACGCAGTATATCAAAAACTCCCTGATTGTTGCTTATACCGCGAGAAACCAAATACGCACCACGAATAATGAAAGCGTTTTTTGTGTTTTGTTTGGGCTTTTTGTTTCTATTGGAAACAAGGGCTCAAAAGCCATTGCTATTGCATGGGGTTGTTGTGGAAACAAACCAAAAAGGACTCATTGAACCTATTCAAGGCGCGGTGATTCATTGGATGGGATCAAATTATAGCACTGCCACAGATAGCAATGGCACTTTTAAAATTGCAATAGATCCGCAATATTCTTATTTAATTGTTCAAGCTTTAGGTTTTAAAAATGATACCATTTTTGTAAGTGGAAATAATTACCTCAAAGTATTAATGGTAAGCAAAAGAAATTTTGAGGAAGCAATTATTACCTATGAGCGCAAATCAAGTGAGGTTTCTTTTATTGATCCTTGGAAAACTACCATTATGAATGAAAAGGAATTGTTTAAAGCCGCCTGTTGCAATTTATCAGAAAGCTTCGAAACCAATCCGAGTGTAGATGTGGCTTATAGCGATGCCTTAACGGGTTCGAAACAAATTCAAATGTTAGGATTGGCAGGGCAATATACGCAAATGAGCTTAGAACAAATGCCCGGCATACGTGGTATTGCGAGCAATTTTGGCTTAAATTACATTCCTGGAACTTGGGTAAATTCTATTCAAGTAAGCAAAGGAATGGGTTCGGTGGTAAATGGTTTTGAAAGTGTTTCGGGTCAAATTAATGTGGAGTTGCACAAACCAATTTCTAAAGATAAAATTTATTGGAACGCCTATGCTGGGCAGGGTGGCAGGTATGAAACAAATTTAGTTTTGGCGCAACAGCCCACTAAAATGTTTTCGCATGCCTTGTTTTTACATACGAGTGCAACGGTAAATAGGATGGATCAAAATAGAGATAGCTATTTAGATAATCCTATAGGCAATCAAACAAATTTACTTTACCGTATTTTCCTCGATCCTAAAAATGGTTGGGTATTTCATGCTTCGATCCAATATGTAAAAGATGAGAAAATGGGGGGCATGGTGGACTTTAAACCAAGTATGCAAGATACCGCCCACAATACCATGTTTGGCACGCAAATAAATGCCAAAAGGATAAGCAGTACAATGAAGTTGGGTTATGTGTTTCCAAAAAATAAATACCGCAGCATAGGCTTGCAAGCAAACGGTTCGAACCAAAGTTTTGATAATTATTTTGGAAACAATTTATACAATGCAAAACAGCAAAGTTTGTATGCGAATTTAATTTACCAAGATATAATTGGAAATACCAAGCATAAAATGAGGGCTGGATTGAGTCATCAATCTGATATAATTGACGAAAATTTATTTAACAAACAAGCCTATCATTTTATACGCAATGAACAAGTAAGTGGTGCTTTTGCAGAATATACCTATTCTTATTTGGCATTGTTTACCGCGGTTGCGGGTGCAAGAATAGATTACCATAATTATTTTGGATGGAAATTTGTTCCGCGTTTACATCTAAGATATGCACCCTCTGTAAGCACTGTATTTAGAGCCGTTGCGGGTAAAGGTTGGCGTACCGCAAATTTAATTAGTGAAAACATGAGCAGCTTAACTAGTAATAGAACTTGGGTTTTTACAAATGCATTTTTGCCAAAAACTGTTTATGGATTTGCCCCAGAAGAGGCATGGAATTTTGGCGTAAACCTAACCCATGAATTTAAAATAAACTTACACAAAGGAAATTTTGGCATCGATTATTACCATACCATTTTTGAAAAACAAATTGTGGTAGATAGAGATGCAAAAACCAATTCGGTTTATTTTTATAATTTAAATGGGAGCTCCTACAGCAGAAGTTTGCAAGTGCAAATGGATTTTCAACCTATGCGCAGGTTTGATGTACGTTTTGCCTATCGTTGGTATGAGGTGAAAACACAATACCAAACAGCCTTATTGGATGTGCCTATGATTGCAACACATAGGTGGTTTTTAAACATGGCTTATGCCACAAAATCAAAATGGAGTTTTGATGCAACAGCCAATTGGATTGGCGCAAAACGCTTGCCACAAACTTTGGATAATCCAATTGCCTTGCAGTTGGCTGCTCGATCCAATGCCTATGTTTTGGTAAATGCACAAATAACCAAGAGCATTAAAAAGAAATGGGATGTGTATACGGGTTGTGAAAACATTTTAAACTTTCAACAACCACGTGCCATTTTGGATGGCGCAAATCCATTTGGAAATTACTTTGATGCAAGCATGACTTGGGGACCCGTTTTTGGAAGAATGTTTTATGGTGGATTTAGGTTTAAAATGTAATAATTTGCAAACATGTTGAATAGATTTTTTCTGCTTTCATGTCTGTTGCTTTTGTTTTTCGCTTGTAAGAAAAACAATGCAACTAATGTTGGTGTAAAACCAAGTCCATTTTTTATTAAGGCTGCGGATTTATCTTTTTTGCCAAAAGTTAGGCAGAGCGGCGTAAAAGTTTATAACCAAAATGGGTATGATGAAGATATGCTGCAAACACTTGTTAAATCTGGTATTAATACTATTCGACTTCGTTTATGGAAAGATCCTGCAGATGGGCATTGTGGATTTGAAGAAGTTAAAACCTTAGCCGCAGAAATTAAGAAAGCGGGATTGAAAGTTTGGTTAACGGTTCATTATTCAGACACATGGGCAGATCCTGGCGCACAAACAAAACCACTTGCTTGGAAAAATATTTCTTATGTGCAATTGAAGGACAGTGTGTTTGTATATACGGGGAAAATTATGGCTGAAATTCAACCAGATTATATTCAAATTGGCAATGAGGTAAACAATGGATTTTTATGGCCAGAAGGGAATATTTCCTCGCTTTCGCAATTCAAAGATTTAATGAACCAAGGTGTTATGGCTGTGAGGTTATCTAGCTATAGTTGCAGTGTTATTTTGCAATATGCTGGGTATAAAGATGTGCTATGGTTTATGAACCAAATAGGTGAAGTAGGGGCAGATATAATTGGTCTTTCTTATTATCCAGCTTGGCATGGTACTAATTTAGATAGTTTGCAATTGCAGCTTTCTACTGTTTCAACGCTCACCAATAAACCTGTACTCATTGCAGAAACTTCTTATCCGTTTACTTTGGGATGGAACGATTGGACAAATAATATTGTAGGTGATAGTTCACAATTACACCCGCAATTTCCGGCTACAAAAATTGGGCAACGTGATTTTTTATTGCGTATAAAAGACATTGCTAGCAATGCAAAAGGTGGACAAGGTTTTTGCTATTGGGGAGGGGAGTGGATTGCCTTTAAAGGCGCAACTGCAAAGGATGGATCTTCTTACGAAAATCAGGCCTTCTGGGATTTTAATGGCTTGGCATTACCTGTTTTGGATGCCTATAAATAAAAAAAGCGCGAAGAATATTCTTCGCGCTTTTTTTATACTAATTTGTTTTGGATATTAATGTCCGCCGCTTATTTTTTTATCAAAATCAATTCCTTGACTTTTTAGGATGCCACTTACTTTCCAAGCATAAAATGCCAAGTAGGCAAAGCAGAAAATACCAACTACATAACTCAATTGGATACTGTTAATTTCATCTGCAATAAATCCTTGAAGCCAGCTAATTATACCACCGCCCATAATCATCATAATTAAAAAGCTGCTACCTTGACTGGTATGTTTTCCTAAGCCGCTAATGGCCAATGTAAAAATACAAGGCCAAAGTGTACTGCAGAATAAACCAACACTGGTAAAGGCGTATACGCTGGTCATGCCTGAAGTTGTAATTCCAATTAGGAGTGCGGCAATACCTAGCAAAGAGAAAATTAAAAGCATACGTGCTGGATTTCCTTTGCTGGCAATATCTCCAGCGATAAGCACTAAAATAATAAATGCATAAACATAGAATGGTGCTAAATCGTGTTTTGCAATTGCGTTCACAAAAAGGAAAACCGCAAAGGCCAAATAAGGTGCTAAAAAACGCAATATTTTTTGCGTGCTCATGTTGTCCGTAAATGCTTCAACAGCACCTGTCCAACGACCAATCATTAAACTTGCCCAATACAAAGAAATATAAGGTGCAATGTCTTTTGTTAAGAAGCCTAAGTTTTTTTCCATGTAAGCTGGCAGGTTACTTGCTGTAGATACTTCCACACCTACGTATACAAAAATACCAATCATACCCAAAATCAATTGAGGATATTTTAAAGCAGAACTTTTGTTTGAATGTGGGTGTGCTTCTTCTTCTAAAATTGCTGCAGGTTTGTCTGGCAAGGAAGAAGTTTTTAATAGAATAGCAACCAATAAAAAGGCAAGACCTAAAACAAGGTAAGGCACCTTTACACTTTCAATACTCATATCTGAATTGGCAGTGCTGGCCGAACCAAAAATGGCAAAACTTACAATTAGTGGGCCAATGGTTGTTCCTAAATTATTGATACCACCTGCCATGGTTAACCTTTGCGATCCTGTGCTAATTGGTCCGAGTGCGATAGCCAAAGGATTAGCAACTGTTTGTTGCAAAGAAAAACCAAGGGCAACAGTAAATAAACCGGAAAGCATTAATGGAAATGAACTCAAATTTGCTGCTGGGTAAAACAATAAAGTTCCAAGTGCCGAAATAAATAATCCTAAAGCTAAACCGTTTTTGTAGCCAATTTTATTTACCAAGTCTTGTTTCATTAACATGGAAATGCCCATGTAAATAAGAGAACCAACGGTATAGGCAATGTAAAAGGCAAGAGAAACCAATTGGCTTTCTCCTTGCGATAAACTAAATGTTTTTTTGAAAACTGGAATTAAGATATCGTTGCTTGCAGCAACAAAACCCCAAAAGAAGAAAACAATAACTAAGGGAATAAATTGCCCCCAATTTGTTTTTGAATTGTCTGAATTCATATAATTATTTTAATAGGTGTATGGATGGATTTTATACCGCATAATACATCTTTCAATGAAATAATTAAAGGATTTTTTTTATTGCGGTAGGGACCTGTCCCTACCCATTCATGGATGCCAAGAATTCTTCGTTGTTTTTGGTTGAACGCATGTTTTTTAACATTACATCCATTGCCTCATCTGGGTTCATATCTGCCAAATGGTTACGCAATACCCAAATACGTTGTAAGGTTGATTTTTCTAATAACAAATCATCTCTACGTGTACTTGAGGAAACAATATCAATGGCTGGGAATACGCGTTTATTGGCCAATTTTCTATCAAGTTGAAGTTCCATGTTACCGGTACCTTTAAACTCTTCAAAAATAACCTCATCCATTTTAGAGCCGGTTTCTGTAAGGGCGGTGGCAATAATGGTTAATGAACCACCATCTTCAATTTTACGTGCAGCGCCAAAGAAGCGTTTTGGTTTGTGTAAAGCATTTGCATCCACACCACCAGATAATATTTTACCTGAGGCAGGTTGGGCAGTATTAAAGGCACGTGCCATACGTGTAATAGAATCTAAAAGAATTACCACATCATGTCCACATTCTACCAAACGTTTTGCTTTTTCTAAAACAATATTTGCAAGCTTCACATGCTTTTCTGCTGGTTCGTCAAAGGTAGAGGCAACAACTTCTGCACGTACGCTGCGTTGCATATCTGTAACCTCTTCCGGACGTTCATCAATTAATAAAATTAACAAATAAACCTCAGGGTGATTTTTGGCAATAGCGTTGGCAATTTCTTTTAATAAAATAGTTTTACCGGTTTTAGGTTGTGCCACTATTAATCCACGTTGGCCTTTTCCAATAGGTGCCAAAAGATCTATTATACGTGTTGAATAGGTTGATGAGTTATCAGCCAATCTTAATTTTTCATCTGGGAACAAGGGTGTTAAATGTTCAAAAGCAACCCTATCGCGCACCTCTGAAGGTATTCTACCATTAATAGATTCAACCTTAACCAAAGCAAAATATTTTTCACCTTCTTTCGGAGGTCTAATTGTTCCTTGCACGGTATCACCTGTTTTTAAACCAAACAATTTGATTTGTGAAGGAGATACATAAATATCATCTGGAGAAGGCATGTAGTTGTAATCAGAAGAGCGCAAGAAACCATAGCCATCTGCCATCATTTCTAAAACACCTTCAGATGTTACCAAGGCTTCTAATTCTTGGTAGGCAATTTTTTCAACGCGTTCAACTCTTTCAACTTGGTTGTTGCCTCCATTGTTTGGGTTGTTAGCTCCGTTGTTATAATTGTTCCCTGCGTTGTTGGGATTATTATGGTTGTTGGGGTTGTTTCCGTTTTCCGGACGCGGTTGTCTTTGTTGGTTCGGATTTCTATCGTTACGTTCTGGACCACGGTCGATTCTATCGTTGCGCCATTTGTTGTCTTTTCTTTCTGGCTGACGGTTTGGCTGACGGTTTTCGTAAGTATTTACGTTTGTGGAAGGGGGCGTATTTGTATTTTCTATATTGCTAGGTGCTTCGTTATTTTGAGGGATTGAAACAAGGGGTGCCACAGGCGCAATAGGTGCCACAGGCGCAATAGGTGTTTCTTCAACTTCTATTTTTACGTCAGCTTCAGCGGCTTTAGTAACCTTTGGACGGCCTCTTCTTTTTGGAGCGGCTGCATTTTCATCATTGGCAGAATCTCCGCCTTTGTTTTGAATGATAGCTGCAATTAAGCCTTGTTTGTCTAATCCACTGGCATTGATGCCTTGATTTTTAGCAATTTCTTTCAGCTCTGGAACGAGCATGTTTGATAAGGAAGTAGAATCGTGCATGTAAATTTTTTAAATGAACCAATCAACCGGAATTTGGTTTCGAAAAGACACCGATAAATCCTTGGGGGGAGTTGATTGAGAATACAATAGTAGGGAATAATCAATTAAAAAAGCAAATAATTTAGCCTAATTGAATTGATTTTTATTGGAATTAGGATTGTATTACTGCGTTTGCAGGCCTTTTTTATAAACCTCCAAGCAGCGTTTCCTAGCAAAATCATGGTCGACAATAGGTTTTGGATAATTGGGAGATAAAAGTTCTGGTACCCATTTTTTTATATAAACCAGGTTTTTATCGAATTTTTCTGTTTGTAGTTTTGGACTAAATACCCTGAAATAGGGCGCTGCATCTGTTCCACAGCCTGCAGCCCATTGCCATCCACCGTTGTTTGCACTAAGATCAAAGTCTAATAGTTTTTCTGCAAAGTAGGCTTCTCCCCAACGCCAATCAATTAATAGGTGTTTTGTTAAAAAACTTGCCACAATCATACGTACACGGTTGTGCATAAATCCAGTTGCGTTTAGTTCTCTGATGCCTGCATCCACAATAGGGTAGCCTGTTTGACCAGTACAAAATTTTTCAAACTCAATCTCATTGTTTCGCCATTCAATTCTGTCGTAAATTGGTCGGAATGCGCCATTTACTACATGCGGAAAATGAAACAGAATTTGCATGTAGAAATCTCTCCAAATTAATTCATTTAAAAAGGTTTCATTGAGTTGAATAGCTTTTCTAGCTTTTTCGCGAATGCTTATTGTGCCAAACCTAAAATGAATGCCAAGGTGCGAAGTTCCTTCAATTGATGGAAAATTTCTATTTTCAGAATAGTTTTTAATGAGGCTGCTTGCCACTTCTTTTTGAGGGAATTTAAATGCAGTTTTTTCAAAGCCCATTTCATTTAAAGTTGGGGTCGGTTCGAACCGAAATTCTTTGATAAAATTTTGAAAGTATTTTTCTGTGGGAAAGGCTTTGAAAAAGTAAAATTCATTGTCATTAATTTTGCTGTTTAATTTTGCTTTCCACTTTTTAGAATAGGGCGTAAATACTGTGTAGGGGCTGCCGTCGTCCTTAGTTATTTCGTGCTTTTCAAAGATGCATTGGTCTTTAAAGGAATAAAATTGCACCTTGTTGTTTTGGCACAAGGCAGCAATTTTTTGGTCTCTTGTAATGGCATTTGGTTCGTAATCGTGGTTGCAATAAACAGCTTTTATTTGTTGGTTCGAAAGCAGTTCATTGAGAACTGTTTCTGGTGTGCCATATTTCACCAAAAGGTTCGATCCAATTCCCACTAATTCTTCTTTGAGTTGTTGAATTTCTTGATGGATAAAATTAACCCTAAGGTCTTTTTTATTATCGAGTTTGTCTAAGATGTTTTGATCGAAAATAAATAGTGGCAGCACCTCAAGCCCACTGCGAAGCGCTTGGTACAGTCCTGCGTTATCTGCAAGTCTTAAATCGCGGCGAAACCAAAATATTGCAATGTTTTTTTGCATATAGAATAAACCGCTAATTTTGAAAAATGTTTTAAGTAACTATTTTTTTTTAACGATATTTTTCTGCGTATTTTATTTGAAGGCCATGTAAAAAGTTTCTAATGATTTGGTCTTTACAGGGTCTATATTGGTCTTGATCTGGTTTTCTAAAGAAGGCGCTCAATTCATGTTTTCCAAATTGAAAATCAACCAAAGCCAAGATAGCAAGGATGTCTTCATCTTTAAGGTTAAGTGCAATTTTTAGCTTTCTAAAAATGATATTGTTATTGAGTTTTTTTTCAGCTTTGGGTTGTTCACCTTCTTTTTTGCCCCGCATTAGTGTGATAAAACCATTTAAGAAAACAGCCAATTGAGGGTCGTACAATGCCTTAAAATCTGGGTCCTCTTCCCTTTTAAGCCAATCACTAATTTCGGCGCGCGTGGCTTCTTGTCCTCCTTCCTTAAAGAGGTCCATCATTTTGGTATCATTAAAATTGAATGTGTAGCGAAGTTGGCGTAGGATATCGTTGTTATGCATATTGGCGCTAAAAATTCAAATTTACTGCAAATTAATGGAAGGAACTATTACCACGCGCTTAATTATGACTTTAAAATTAATATCTTGCAGGTAATTAATGTTCTAAATGTTATGCAAAAAATTAGCTTCATTTTCCTTTTGCTTGTTTTGGTTTCCTGTGCTCCAAGTAGGATTGTAAAGCCATTGGCAAAGGGTGAGCAAGCCATTGGTGCAAATTTGGGAGGGCCCTTAATTAACTTTGGAGGCCTGCCAATTCCTATTCCATATACCAGTGCTTTTTATGCTAAGGGTATATCCTCAAAAACAACTGCATTTGGATCTTTGCATTTAACAGCTTTGGCATTTGGCGTTTTTCAGACAGATATAGGTTTATGTACCAATGTGTTTTATTCTCCAAAATTTAAATTGGGAATGAGTGCAAACCCTGCCATTAATTTTGCCATTGATAAGTGGGAATGGAAAGCCAAAATTTGGCCACAATTGGATGTAAATATGTATAAGAATATTGGTTCAAAATCATTTTTGTATTTTGGTGTTTCTAATTGGTTCGAACCAAGCAATACGCGTGCACATGGCGAGGGTCAAAATAAAAATTGGTTTATGAATCCGCAGCTTGGTTTTCAATATGCACCCAATAAGTGGACATACGGAATTGAATCTAAATGGGTAGCGCCAGGAGTTTCAAATCAGCCGAATGTGCCAGATTATATGGGGCCTCACCATCAAGGTGCTATTGGCGTTTATTTTCAAATAATGAGGAGGTTCTAATGAAAATGCAAATAAAAATTAGCTTAGTATTTATCCTTTTTTCTTTTGCAAGCTGTTTAAGGTTGGATAGTAATTTTTACAACTTGGATGAAAAAATTACGGAATACAAATGGGATCAATATAAAGGAGATAAAGATTTTGTATTGGATGCTTCTTATCAAATTGCTGATAGCATGCAACATGTTTTTACCTTGGATTCTAAAGGGAATAAAATTTATGCCATGTACATTGGTGATATCAATAAGATTAGCACTGATACTATTATTATGTATTGTCATGGCAATAAATGGCATATGGATTTTTATTGGCAACGCGCCAAATTACTTGCCAATACTGGTTATAAACACCGTTATGGTGTGTTAATGATAGATTACCGTGGTTATGGTTTATCGGAAGGAGTGCCAAGTGAAGAAGGATTATATGAGGATGTGGATGCTGCTTTATCTTGGTTAAAAAATAAGGGCTTGAATTCGCAACGTTTAATTATGTATGGATTTAGCATGGGAACAGCTCCGGTTTGTAAACTATCAGCCCATCCAAGAAGTTTAACGCCACATAAATTAATTTTGGAAGCACCGTTTGCAAGCGAAGCTATTATGGTTGCTGATGGAGCCGGATTAAATGTTCCTGGTTCATATATTAGCAATTTGAAAATAGACAATGCCGAAGAAATTAAATTGGTGCGTCAAGACCTTTGCTGGATCCATGGTTTAAATGATAATTTCTTAAACATTAAAACGCATGGTGAAGTGGTTTATAAAAACCACGGGGGTTTATACAAAGAAGCGCATCGCATTGCAGGATCGGACCACGGACAAATTCCAGCTGTTTTTGGTTTTCAAAATTACTCAGAAGTAATTGAGAAATTTATTACGCGTTAATAGTTGAGTAGTTCTTGTAAGGCGGTTTTAAAACGTTCTTTTGGCAAATAGTTTTGCTCTAAATCCATGTTAAATGGAACGGGTGAATCTAAGCTTCCAACACGTTTAACAGGCGCATCTAAATAACTAAAACAATGTTCAGAAATATGGGCTGCAATTTCTGCACCTATGCCACCTGTTAATGTATCTTCATGCAATACAATTGCTTTTCCAGTTTTCTTTACACTTTCTTCAACAGCTTGTTTGTCCCATGGCAGCAAGCAACGTAGGTCAATGATGTCTGCATCAATATTCATTTCTTTTACGTAGGCACTTGCCCAATGAACACCATAGCCATAGGTAATAATAGTTACTTCGTTTCCTTCTTTTACTTTACGTGCTTTACATAAATCAAGCATGTAATAATCGTCGTATACTTCTTCTTCTAATTCTACTAAGCGGTATAATACTTTGTGCTCAAAATATAATACAGGGTTAGGGTCGTTAATAGCGGCAATTAATAATCCTTTTGCATCAGAAGGGGTAGAAGGATAAACTATTTTTAAACCCGGAACATGAAAAAACCACGCTTCATTACTTTGCGAGTGAAATGGGCCAGCGCCAACGCCAGCGCCTGTTGGCATGCGTACTACTACATCTGCATTTTGTCCCCAACGGTAATAACTTTTTGCAAAATTATTGACAATTTGATTGAAGCCTACACTTACAAAATCTGCAAATTGCATTTCAACCATAGCTTTCATTCCTTTGATGGATAAGCCATAGCCGGCACCAAGAATAGCACTTTCGCAGAGAGGGGTATTGCGCACGCGGCCTTTTCCAAATTGTTCAAGGAATCCTTGCGTAATTTTAAATACCCCACCGTAATCGGCAATGTCTTGTCCCATTAAAACCAAGTTCGGGTGTTTTTCCATTGCCTGACGAAGTCCGTCGGAAATGGCGTCTACAAAGCGTTTTTTACTTTTATTTTCACTTGCTGGTTTAATTACCACATGTTGTAAGTTTTGGTAGCTACTTACGGCATCTGGAATTGAACTAGGCATGTATACATCCTTAAGTTCATAGGTAGTATCTGGAACAATATCTACTTCATTTTCTACTATTTCAACACCTTCATCAATTTCTTTTTTGATACGTGATTTGATAACTGAAATAATTTCTTCATTGAGAATTCCTTCTTCAATTAAGTAATGTTCATAATTGCTAACAGGGTCTTTTTTACCCCACATTTCAAACAATTCTTGAGGTACATATTTGGTACCTGAAGCTTCTTCATGGCCGCGCATGCGGAAGGTATTGCATTCAAGTATTACTGGACGTGGTTTGGTTCGGATCGATTCACTTAAGTCTTTTATGGTGTCATAAACTTCTAGGATATTATTCCCATCAATTTTATAGGCTTCCATTCCATATCCAAGACCTTTATCGGTAAAGCTTTTAAATTTAAATTGTTGGTCGCTTGGAGTTGAAAGTCCGTAGCCATTGTTTTCAATTAAGAAAATAACTGGCAGGCTCCAAACAGCCGCTGTATTTAATGCTTCATGGAAATCTCCCTCACTTGCGCCGCCATCTCCACTAAACACAACTGTTACTTTTTTCTCTTCTGCCAATAAATTTGCCAATGCAATACCATCTGCTACACCTAGCATTGCGCCTAGGTGAGAGATCATTCCAACAATATGGTATTCATTGGTTCCAAAATGAAAAGAGCGCTCTCTGCCTTTTGAAAAGCCACTTAATTTTCCTTGCCATTGCGCGAATAATTTTGCGAAAGGAATATTTCTTCCAGTGAAAACACCTAGGTTTCTATGTAATGGAAGAATGTATTCGTCGTTATGTAATGCTTTTACTAAACCAATACTAATGGCCTCTTGCCCAATGCCACTAAACCATTTGCTTACTTTTCCCTGGCGAAGAAGGATGAGCATTTTTTCTTCAATCATTCTAGGCTTAACCAAGGCTTCATAAAGAGATAGGAGCAGTTCGTTGCTGTATTGTTTCCTGTTGTAACTTAACATAGGTTCGGAGTAATGGGCAAAAATAGGGAATTTGAGCAGATGCTACTTAAATATCATTGATTTTGGTAGCCTATTTTTTTTTCGTAAAATTGTTTACTTATTAAGCCCTTGGTTGTGAGGAATACAAGGAATAGGAATAAATTCAGAATTTGATTGTAAAAAACGTATGAAAAAAACAATTTCAATTTTCTTGTGTTTGGCGTTTATTTTGTCTTTTATTAGTCCAAAAGAAGATGAATTAAAGTGGTACCAATGGAACGAAGGTTACCCAAAAGCGATTAAGGAAAAGAAATTAATTTTGGTAGATGCCTATACAGATTGGTGTGGTTGGTGTAAAAAAATGGACCGAGATACCTATTCAAATTCAGAGGTAATTAAAAAGCTCAACAAGTATTTTGTAGTTATAAAATTTAATCCCGAACAATTGGATAAAACATATACCATTGATGGGCAGGTATTTACTTCTAGAGATTTTTATAATCAACTGTGCAGGGGTGAGCGCACAGGGTTCCCAACTACTTACTTTATCGATCCCGTAAGGAAATCCCTTTTAATTGACGCCGGTTACAAAGATGCCGCAGGCTTTATGCAAGTTTTGGATCATGTTTTAGGTGAGGCAGCAAAATAAGTTTTCCTTTTTTTTGTCTAATCTTCTCCTTTTACTGATTTCTATTATTTTTTTAGGCCATATTTATATGGTAAATTTGTGCTTGATTTGTCTATATTAATTAGGTGTTTCATGC
>CANFHJ010000008.1 GCA_947446605.1 Bacteroidota bacterium
CCATACTCACTAACATCAGGCATTACCACCACCTTTTTATAAACCCTACTTCTCAATGCTTCACTTTTAAATCGATCCAAAGTGCATACACCCACACAATTTTTTGAGGTTAATAAATAATCTGGCTCTCCAAATTTAGGGTCGACATTTAATTTTAAACCCGCTGTTGGATCGTAAGGCAACATGTGGGTTAAAATGCCACTCCATTTATAAGGGAAGGCCCATTCCATCATTTTTGTAGAAAATTTTGGTTTGATCCAATCGTCTACGGGGGCAAAAAATACTAAATCAATTTTAGCGTTCATGCTATGCTCTGCCTGTTGCAATTTTCTACTTAGACTTAAATAGCGCCAAATTAAACTCGAATTTCCTGTGTTTGCATCGCCTTCGTGCGTTTCTTCAATAGGAAAACAATGAATTCGTTTGGCTTGGTCTTTAAATTGTACCTGCAAAAAATGATTGAGCTCCAGCCAATTAGGAGAAAAAAGGGCAATTTCCTTTTGTAAACGCAGCAAAGCCTCCACATATTGACGCGCATAGGCGCGGTACCTGTATTGGTCCCGGCTGAAAATCAAGCCAATGCAAAAAACGTCGTTCACCTTGCGAAGATCGATTGCCTAGGGAATTGGACATTGCCTAATTTTGCACATACGCACATAAAAATGGGCTTCATTACCAAGGATTAAACATATTTGAGAAGAATTTTCGCTTTTTTTTAGGCAATTGCTTTACTTTTTAGTGAAAAGTTCTACTTTTGCACTCCCTAATTGACCGATGGTGTAACTGGCAACACATCTGATTTTGGTTCAGAGGAGTCTAGGTTCGAGCCCTAGTCGGTCAACCAAACAAACAAAAGCCGCTCTAAACAAGGCGGTTATAATATCAATCTTATGGCGGTTAAAAACGAAGTAAAGATTTTCTCAGGAACCAATTCAAGGTACCTGGCCGAGGAAATTGCAAAACATTATGGCATTCCTTTAGGAGATTGCACTATTTCCTATTTCAGCGACGGCGAGTTTCAACCTAGTTTCAATGAGTCAGTTCGTGGATGTGATGTGTTTTTAATTCAAAGCACCTATCCTAAAACCGACAACCTAATGGAATTGATGTTAATGATTGATGCTGCTAAAAGGGCATCTGCGCATTATATCACTGCCGTTATTCCTTATTTTGGCATGGCCCGCCAAGATAGAAAAGACAAACCACGTGTTTCAATTGGTTCAAAAGTAGTAGCAGATATGCTTACCGTTGTTGGTGCAAGCAGAGTTATTACCATGGATTTACATGCACCTCAAATTCAAGGATTCTTTGAAATTCCTGTAGATCACTTAGACCCTGCAGTTATTTTTCTTCCATACATGCGCAGCCTAAACATGGGCAAAAATATTGTGATTGCCTCTCCAGACATGGGTTCTTCTGCTAGAGCTAGAACTTATGCTAAGGCATTGGGTTGCGATATGGTAATTGTAGACAAAGAGCGCAGAAGAGCAAATGAAATTGCTTCAATGACCCTAATTGGAGATGTTACTGGTAAAGATGTTTTAATGGTAGATGATATCATTGATACAGGTAATACTTTGGCTAAAGCTGCTCAATTGTTAAAAGACAAAGGTGCCGTGAGTGTTCGTGCCATGTGCACCCACCCTGTATTAAGTGGAAAAGCATACGAAAACATTGAAAACTCAGTTTTAGAAGAATTGGTTGTTTGCAATACCATTCCATTGGCGCGCAACGATTCTAAAATTAAAGTTCTTTCGGCTGCTCCCTTATTTGCAGAAGCCATCCGTAACATAACAGAACACGGTTCTATCTCTAGTCTTTTTGATTTACATAAAGACTAATTCCATTATAAAGCATAAAAATTAGAACAACTTTTAGGGGTTGGACAGGCTTTCTTGCCTCCTCTAAAAACGAAAAAACAAAACAAATAATAATTAAATAATAACAACATGAAATCAATCGCACTATTTGGAAACGCTAGAACCGAAGTAGGTAAAGTTTCCGCAAAAGCTATGAGAGCTGAAGGTAAAGTTCCTTGTGTTCTTTACGGAGGTACAGACCACGTACATTTTACAGTTTATTCACCAGATTTTAAATTATTGGTTTACACACCAAACACATTTAAAGTTCAGTTGGATATTGATGGTAAAGTTTACCATGCTATCTTAAAAGACATGCAATTTCACCCAGTAAACGATTCAATTATACATGCAGATTTTCTTGAAATTAATGAGGACAAGGCTGTAGAAATTGGCATCCCAGTGAAATTGGTAGGTAATTCTATCGGTGTTCGTCAGGGTGGTAAATTGGTTGTAAAATCAAAGAAATTAAAAGTAAAAGCATTGCCTTCTTTATTGCCAGATTTTATTGAAATCAATATCGATACTTTGGAAATTGGAAAATCAATTAAAGTTGCTGATTTAGAAGCAAGCGCTAATTACACCCTATTGGATTCACCAAACAACCCTGTTGTTAGTGTTAATACAACTCGTGCTGCGCAAGAAGCTGCTAAAGCAGATGAAAAAGACAAAGCAGGTAAGAAGAAATAATTTTTATTTTGTACACATAAAAAAACCGAAACAAAGAAATTTGTTTCGGTTTTTTTTATACCTTTCCATCAAAGCTCTGCTAAATGAATATGAAAGAATTAATGCTTGAAATTCACCAAACCAATATAGAAAAAGGATTTTGGGAGAACAAAGCCGAAAGAAATGTTGGTGAAGTTTTAATGTTATGCGTAAGTGAACTTGCCGAAGCATTAGAAGCGCACCGGAAAAATAAAAAAGCCAACATTGCAGCGTATGAAAAGGAAGTTGCAGCTTTGCCAACTGAAGAAAAAAACAATATTTCTGCCATCAATCAAGTTTTCAAAAGCCATATCAAAGATAGTTTTGAAGATGAAATTGCAGATACCGTTATTCGTTTATTCGACATGAGTGAAGCATTTGGAATAGACCTTGAATGGCATGTGAAACAAAAATTGGCCTATAACAAATCTCGTGAACACAAACACGGAAAAGCCTATTAAGAATAGCCTAATGTTTATAGAATAATTATTAAACGAAGCATTCTTTTTATTTAAATTGCGCACGAATGAAGTACCTCATCATAGGCCTTGGCAATATTGGAGATGAATATGCCCATACCCGCCATAATATTGGTTTTGACGTGGCAGATGCCCTTGCAGAGAAGCATAAAGCCAGTTTCTCCCCTGAGCGCTATGCAGCTGTTTGTGATTTCTCATTAAAGGGAAAACAAATTACAATTATTAAGCCCAATACTTACATGAATTTGAGTGGAAAAGCCGTTAGGTATTATATGCAAGCACTTAAAATTAATGCAGAAAATATTTTTGTATTGGTAGATGATTTAGCCATCGCCTTTGGTAAAATTAGAATCAGAGGCAATGGCAGCGATGCAGGCCACAATGGGCTAAAAAGCATTCAAGAATTATTGCTCACCCAAAATTACCCGCGCCTGCGTTTTGGAATTGGCAGCAATTTCCCAAAAGGCCGACAAGTAGATTTTGTTTTAGGTAAATGGGGTAATGAAGAATTAATTGAACTTCCTGCTTTAGTAAATAAATCGGTTCAAGCCGCAGAAACCTTTGTATTAAGAGGACTAAGCGCCAGCATGAACGAGTACAACAAATAACAAATGGCAGACAAACAAAAAAATAATTACGTCAGTAATTCCTTCTGGATGCTTCTGGAAAAATCGTCTAGGATTATTTCAGGTATTCTTGTAGGTGTTTTGGTGGTGCGCTATTTGGGCGATGCACAATTTGGTGTAATTACTTATGGCCTTGGCATTATTGGCATTCTAACCATTTTTTCAACGCTTGGGCTTGATAGTATTGTGGTAAGAGAATTGCTCATGCGTGGTGAAGAAAAATACACCATCCTTGGAACGGCCTTTTGGCTAAGACTATTTGGTTCATTTGGTGTAGTTGCAGGAGCCTGTATTTATTCACTCTTGCGCGATCCAATTAGCACAACTTATATAGTCTTTCTATTAAGTATTTCCATCGTATTTCAATCGCTATCGGTAATTGATTTTTATTTTCAATCAAAAGTAAAAGGGAAATTAACCGCCATAAACCAAGTAATTACATTATTTACTTCGGCAATGGTGAAACTGATTTTTATTTTTATAAATGCCCCACTGGAATGGTTTGCTACCATGGCGGCATTAGAAGCAGGTATTACCGCTTTAAACCAATTTGTTTTTTATAGAATGGAAGGTGAAAAATTGTTTCATTGGCAGTTTAGTTGGAAAGAAGCAAAGTATCTCTTACTACTTTCTAGCCCCCTCATTTTTTCATCTTTCATTCAATTACTTTACCAAAATGTTGACTCTATTTTAATTGCACGCTTTCTCCGAAATATGGGGCTAGTTGGGCAATATGGTGCAGGTGTAAGAATTAGCCAGGCATCCTATTTTATTCCAGTAGCCATTTGCGCAGCAGTATTTCCAGGCATTGTTAACAATAGAGAAAACAAAGAATTGCAGCTTAAACGCCTCACACAATTGTATAGTTTAATGTTGTGGGGATCTATTTTTATAATTGCTGGTGCAATGATTTTTGGCGATTGGGTAATTGGCTTATTGTATGGTGCAAAATTCCCAAGTGCGCCACAAATATTTAAAATTCACATTTGGGTATGTTTGCCTGTATACTGGGGAACCGCATGGGGCATGTGGATGTTGGCCATCCACAAACAACGCTATGTTTTATGGATGCAATTACTCAATGCAGTATTAATATTGGGATTTGAATTTTACCTTATTCCTAGAATTGGCATAACAGGTGCCGCTTATGCTCTGGTAATTGGTTCGTACATAGCCTTTGTGTTTATGGTTATGGCATATAAACCCAAAGAAGGAATTCTGCTATTTTGGAGAGCCCTTAATCCTAGAAATATCCTGGAAGTAATTCGTTATTCAAAATCATAAAGATGCTTGTATTTGCCCCACAGGCCACAGAAAGGCTCAGCTACATTTTAGATTACCTGCTCATAGAACGTCTGGGTATTAGCTATAAGCTAACAGACAATATTGACTATTTCAAAAAATCACAAAACAATAAAATAAACTATAGTAATGAAATTGAGGAAGGATGTTTAAACATTCCTTTAGAAATGCTGCTTTTTGAAGAAAACATTTGTTTACAAAAATTTGAAACCAGCACCGATAAAAATTGGCATAAAATATTTTATGTTAAAGCCTATAACGAAGTTCCTGATTTTAAAATTACTACTCAATTTCTTCGCTTTGATTTATTGGCTGCCAGTTTTTATTTATTGAGCAGGTACGAAGAATATTTGCCAAACAAAAAAGACAGGCACCAGCGCTTTAAAGCCAGCAATAGCCTAGCATTTACCGAAAATTTTCTGGAAATACCCTTGGTAGATATATGGGTAATTAAACTCAAAGAAATACTTAAAAATCTATACCCAGCTATTGAAATAAAAGAAACAAATTTTAAACAAATCAATACAATTGATATAGATTTTGCCTACAAATATTATGGTCAATCTTTTGGTGCATTAACGCGTAAATTTTTCGGTTCGATCCTAAAAGGCAAACCAGATAAAAATTGTTTTTTTATTCCAGAAAAAGACCCCTACGACAGCTATGATTATCTGTTAACCACTGCAAACAAGAAAAATATTAAAACAGTTTTTTTCTTTTTACTAGCTGATTACGGCGCATACGATAAAAATATTTCGCCAAAATCAAGTGCATTCATCAAACTGGCTCAAAGCCTTAAGAATAGCAATACCTGCGGTATTCATCCCAGCTACCAATCTAATTTACATAGCATTAATTTAAAGCAAGAATTTATTAGTTTTGAAAAGATAATTGGAGCAAAACCTACCCATTCGCGTCAGCATTTTTTAAAATTAAATTTGCCTAGCACCTATGAAAATATAGAAAAAGTAGGCATTCAAAATGATTATACAATGGCTTATTCAGATGCCATTGGCTTTAGGGCATCAACCTGTTTTCCATTCCCTTTTTTTAATTTGCTAAACAATAAAAAAAGCACTTTACAAATTCATCCAAGTTGTTTGATGGATGTGGTCTTAAAAAATCAATTGCTTTTTGCACCCGCAGAAGCCATTGAAAAAATTAAACAGCTAAAAGCTCAAGTAAAAACTGTAAATGGCCAATTTATTTCCATTTGGCACAATTCTAGTTTTGACCAAAGCCAAGGATGGAAAGGATGGGATAAGGTTTATCAGAGCTTATTCGAATAAAATATTATTTTTGCAGGAACAGAAACCATGAACTCAGAACTCAAAATATACAATACCCTTAGCAAGGAAACAAGTGTTTTTAAACCTATACACGCAGGATTAGTAGGTATGTATGTATGTGGGCCAACCGTATACAGCAACGCCCACCTTGGAAATGCACGTACGTATATTTCATTTGATGTAATGTTTCGCTATTTCCTTCACCTAGGCTATAAAGTGCGCTATGTGCGCAATATCACAGATGCAGGCCACCTAGAAGGCGATAGAGATGAAGGGGAGGATAAGTTTGCTAAAAAAGCAAAATTAGAACAACTAGAACCCATGGAAATTGTGCAAAAATACAGCCTCGATTTCCATGAAGTATTGAGACAATTTAACACACTTCCACCAAGCATTGAACCTACCGCAACTGGTCATATCATTGAGCAAATAGAAATGACCAAAAAAATTCTTGCCAATGGTTATGCGTATGAAAGTAATGGCAGTATTTATTTTAACGTAGAAAAATTCTCTAAAGCGTATAATTATACCGCGCTTTCAAATCGCAACTTGGATGACTTACTCAATAATACCAGAACCTTAGATGGCCAAGATGAAAAGAAAGGTCGCTTAGATTTTGCGCTTTGGATCAAGGCAAAACCAGAACACCTCATGCGCTGGCAAAGCCCTTGGGGAGAAGGTTTCCCAGGATGGCACCTCGAATGCTCTGCCATGAGTTCTAAATATTTGGGTAATGAATTTGATATACATGGTGGCGGTATGGATTTAGTACCAACACACCATACCAACGAAATTGCGCAAAATATTGCCTGCCACCACACCCAACCTGCGCGTTTTTGGGTACATACCAATATGCTCACTGTAAACGGACAAAAAATGAGCAAAAGTCTAGGGAATTCTTTTTTGCCTTCAGAACTTTTTAGCGGTAATCATGCTTTGTTAGAAAGAGGATACAGCCCAATGACAGTGCGCTTTTTCATGTTACAGGCGCATTACAGAAGCACCTTAGATTTTAGCAATGAAGCATTGCAAGCGGCAGAAAAGGGTTTAGCCCGTTTGCTCAATGCTTGTATATTGGTAGGCCATTTAAAAACTTCAAATTCCAGCACTTTTTCTGTGGAAGAAATAAAAGAAAAAGTTTATGGCGCCCTCAATGAAGATTTCAATACACCTATAGCTTTAGCCCATCTTTTTGATGCCGCAAAATATGTTAACTTAGTAAATGATGGCAAGGAGAGCTTAAGCCTTGCTGATAAAGAGATTTTTGCCGTATTCTTAAACCAAATTGTTACTGATGTATTGGGTTTAAAAACAGAACAAGAAGCAGGAACAGAAAAAGTTGAAGGGCTAATGAATATGATTATTAGCATGCGTGCAGATGCTAAAAATAAGAAAGACTTTGCTACTTCAGATTTTATTCGTGACCAACTCAAAGAAATTGGCATTGAAATAAAGGACAGCAAAGAGGGAACGAGCTTTTCGATCCTTTAAATCTTATTAAGTGGTATGATTAACCTATTAATTGGTATAACAAGACCAATTTAATTGGGATAATTTTGAGGATATAGAATTTAGATGCCCTCAATGCCTTCAAAACCCATTTTAGCCCAAGAATTTAAACAAACTCCCAAAAAGGAGGATGTATATCTATTTTATAAAATTTATGTGGGCTTTGAAAAAAATGCCGACCAAGAAATTACTAGCCTAGAAATTATTGATGGTTATTTAAAGCCCAATGAACGTTTATATTTTCACTCCGAGAATAAAAAAACACCTGGTATTGCCTGTTACAAATTAGATATTGTTTATAGCCCCAATATCAACACCTACCTAAAAGTGCCAATCAGTATGCCTGTGGCAGAAAATATTTTGGTTAAAGTTTTTAGAGCTGGAAAACAAGTTGGATTTCAATGGATAGACAAGGATGGAAATATCCTAGGACCAGTGCCTGCTGCGTTAAGCAATAAATAGTATCGAAAAAAACATTTTTTACTTTTCTTCATTCCTTTGAAATTGTAATTTGCAAGTATTAAAAAGTAAAATAATTTCCCCTAAAAAATTATTTTCATCAATAAGCAATATGAAAAATTTCGCCCTTTCTTTTTTGGCTATTAGCCTGCTATTTTCTTGTAAAAAGGACCTAGACTTTCACAAATTTGATACGGTAAATATCAATGCTGAGTTTGGCATTCCACTTGCCAATGTAGAACTCAAAATGAGCGATCTTTTGAAAGAAGATTCTAATATTGTTTACGACCCAGATGGCTTTATCAGATTTATTGTAAGACAAGATTCAATTGCAAACTTTCCAGTGGACAGCTTTGTAAAAATGCCAAACCTTGTCCCTGTTAACTTAAGTAACAAATTAGGAATGATTGAAATTGGTAATGTAGCAGCCACCAATTCTAGAACCCTAGGTGATATGGCAAACAATTTTAACCCAAGTACCAAAAGCGCTTTGATTGCAGCCAATGGGAATACGGGCATTTTTCCTGCTATAAACGACCAAAATTTAAATATTACACAATTTGATTTTACTACCAATCAGTTTACAAGTATTACAATTGGAAAAGGTTTTCTAGTAGTAGAATTAAAAAACAACCTAAAAGTTACAATTAGCCAAGCCAAACTAAACTTATATAACTTAAGCCCCTTTCAAACCTATTTAGGACAATTAACCTTTAACAATGTGCCGCCAAATGGCAGCAAAAAAGATTCTATCAACGTTAGTAATACCATTTTGTCAAACAGTTTAGGTTACAATTTACCAACTTTTAACAGCCTTGCCAGTCCTAGCCCAGTGCTTATAAATCTAAATGATAGCATTCAATTGGTATTGGGTAGCAGTAATGTTGGTGCAATAGGTGGTACAGCCATTTTTCCGAACCAAGATTTGTTTTCAGAACATGTGCATGTAAATCTTCAAGCAGACGACCCAACTACAAGAATTAAACAAATAGAATTTGAAAATGGCGCTGTAAACTATAACATAAGTTCTACTGTAAAAGAACAATTAAGCATTAAAATTTATTTGGAAGGAGCCACCAAAAATGGCAATCCATTAGCCCCAACCATCATAAATATTAAAAATGAAACAAAAAGCGGACAAATAGATTTATCCAATGTTTTACTGGATATGGGCCTAGACAATGCGCAGCCATATAATAAAATGACTGTTCGGATCGAACCAAGCATAGTTTCTTCTAACACCTTATTGACTTTTGATTCTGCAGATTATGTAAGTTCTACTTTTAGCTTTGGAACTTTAAATTTTAAAGAAATTAATGGCTATTTGGGAACAAAAGAAATTCCATTTGAACCAAGTGCACAAACCATAGATGTACTCGATCAATTTGAAAATGGTTTTCCCTTGTTTGACCCAAAAATGAATATTATTTCTTCTAATTCAATTGGTGTACCCATTTCTGTAAGCTTTGATGCTACTGGCACTTCGGCCAAAGGACAAACCCAAGCACTCAATGCACCTACCTTTATTATGGGCTATCCTACCATTGCACAAAAAGGGCAAACCATTAATAGCACAAAGGTTATTGATAAATCAAATTCATCTATTGCCCAAATGTTAAATATTGCGCCTAAGCAAATTGCCTTTGGGGGTAAAGCCAAAATAAATGCTGCTGGATTTAATGGCTACACCGATTTCATAAGAAAAGGAAGTGGCATTGTAGTTGGCTATGAAATTCAAATGCCATTAAGCCTCAAAACGGGTAACCTAAAAATTGAAAAGACAATAGAAAATGTGCTCTTCAAAATTGAAAATGATTCCTTAAAAGAAAGTGTATTTGGCACAGACAGCATTGAATACGTAGACTTGGTTTTGAGGGTAGACAATGGCATGCCTTTTGAATTAGGCTTAAATATGTTATTTGCAGATAAAGACACCATTGTTATGGATACCATAGCAGCTGGAAGCCTCATGCAGTCTGCTATTCCAGACCTAAATGGCAGAACTCAGAAAAATACAGTAAGCTATTGTACCATCAGAATTACAGAAGAAAAACTTCTTGCCATTAGAAAGAAAAACCTCACAAAAATGGTCGTACAATTAAATCTCAAAACTTATAATAATGGCAACGAAGTAGTAAAAATTTATTCCGATTATATTTCTAAAATTGGATTATCTGCAAAAGTTAAAATGAAATATAAATTTTCAAAAAATAACTAATACCTACAATTAAAAACTTAAACAAAATGAAAAGATTATTACTCATTAGCTTTTGTTTGATTGCAGGTTCTGTATTTGCACAAACCAATTTAAGCTTCTATAATTTTAGGTCGGTTGGCCAAACCAATTTCCTTAATCCTGCCATCAATTCACGTCAAGCATTTACCCTTGGTATAGTTGATAATTACAACCATTATTACCTGCCTCAAATTACAACTCGTGACGTATTTAGGTCAGATGAACCTAGCGATACTACTATTGTTAGGTTGCTGAGCAATGATGCCTACCAATTTAAAAATTTGCACTTATTTAATGAAGTAAATCCTTTGTTTTTTGGCATTCGTTTTAAGAAAAATTATGTTTCTTTTGGATTACAATCTACCTTAAATCACAGGTTAAGCATTCCAAAAGATGCTTTAAACATGCTTTATTTTGGCAATACCGCCGCCTCAAATTTTGGAAAAGAAATTCGCGTAACCGATATGCAAATAAATGTGACGGCATATGCTTCTGCCTATGTTTCTTATTCGCGTGAAATTAATGAAAAACTTACCATAGGAATTAAAGGTAAATACCACGTGGGCATTTATAATGGTGAATTATTGCGCAATGTTTCTACACTTAAAACAGACAGCGGCCAAAACAATGCCTATAGAATTTCTGCAAGTACAGATTATGAAATGAGAGGCGCTGGCTTAGATAGAATGCAAAGTCTTGTAACAGCCGGTTCAAACCAAATGCAGTTGGCAATGGATTACCTGAACAAACCCGTGGGCTCAGGCTTTTCGGTTGACTTAGGCATGAACTATAAATTCAATAACAAACTAAGTATCTCAGCAAGTTTATTGGATTTGGGCTATATCAATTGGAAAGAAACAAAGAATTATACCAGAAAAGCAAGCTTTGTTTTTGAAGGTTTTCCAACGCAAGATCCTACCCAAATTGATTCAGTAACCCTAAAAAATTTAAAAGATTCTGTAACAGAAATCTTTAAACCAATTCAAACAACTGGAAATGTTTACAGAACTTATTTTAGCCCCAAAATTTATGTAGGCATGAATTACAATTTGTATAACAGTGGCTCAATTGGCGTTTTGGGTTATGGCGAAATTTTTAACGGAAAATTTTACCCTGGTGCTAGTATTTCCTATACACAAAGAGTTTGGCGTATTTTAGATTTACGTGTAAATTATAATATGTACCGCCAACAATATACCAACCTTGGTGCTGGCTTCTCTTTGAACCTTGGCCCATTGGTACTTTACGCCTTATCAGACAATCTACTTGGCCTAATTTCAATTGATGGGGTGAACCAATTACAAGGCCATTACAGCAATACCCGAGTGGGTGTAAATATTAATATTGGCGGTAGGTTCGACCGTGACAATGACGGCGTGCCAGATAGAAAAGACAAGTGTAAGAAAATTCCTGGCTTAATTAAATTTGATGGGTGCCCGGATACCGATAACGACAGTGTGCCAGAAAGCAGAGATGAATGCCCAGATGTGAAAGGAAGCATATTGGCAAATGGTTGTCCAGATATAGATGGAGATGGCGTTAAAGATATTGCAGACTCATGCATAGATGTGAAAGGAAGCCTCAAAACCAATGGCTGCCCAGATGAAGATGGCGATGGCGTAGCCGATAAATTAGATGAATGTCCAAAGGATTTTGGTCCTATTCAAACAAATGGTTGCCCTGATAGAGACGGAGATGGTGTGCCAGATAAAACAGATGCTTGCCCAGACATACCAGGAACCAAAGAGAATAAAGGTTGCCCAGAAAAAGGCAAATAATAAACAATAAAAAAGTCCATGAACAATAATGTTCATGGACTTTTTTTTATGCTTAAATTCTAATTAGAATCTTTCAAAAGCGCTAAAGAAGAATGATGCTTCACCAGCAGCATTTTCATCGCTATCGCTACCATGGATAGCATTTGCTTCAATAGATTTTGCAAAACGGTTACGGATGGTTCCTTCTGCTGCTTTTGCAGGATCAGTTGCACCTATTAAGTTTCTAAAATCTGCTACTGCATTTTCCTTAACCAAAACTGCTGCTACAATTGGACCACTGGTCATAAAGTCTACCAATTCGCCAAAAAACGAACGTTCGCGGTGAATGCCATAAAAATTTTCTGCAGTTTCTCTCGAAAGGTGCACATATTTCATAGCTTGAAGGGTAAATCCAGCTGATTGGATTTGATCGATAATTTTTCCGGTATAGCCATTAGCTACTGCATCCGGTTTAATCATTGTGAAGGTTATATTGCTCATATTATGTATTATTCGGGGCGCAAATTTAAGCGCTTCCATCAATTTATCATTAAAAGAATGAAAACAAATCATTCAAAAACATCAAATCTGATTTTTTTTGTTTGCACATTTTAAAAGCAACAGAAAGACGGTTTTACAACACACTGACTATCAATTGATTAATTTTTAATTAAAATAAATCGCCAAATTTGAAAAAAAGGCTAAAAAAAAACAGGAAAAATTAGCATTAAAACCATTCATTAGTAGATATTTGCAGCCGCTTTGAAAAAACTCAACAACATTTCTCAAATCAAACCACTGCTTAATGCGAGTGTGAAACCCCAGGTGGTTATTACTACCCACCACAAGCCAGATGCAGATGCTTTAGGTTCGTCCCTTGGGCTTTGGCATTACTTGAATAAGCTCGGTATTCAATCTACTGTAGTAACCCCTACAGATTATGGCGAATTCCTAAAATGGATGCCAGGTGAGTTAGAAGTAGTAAATTTTGAAGAATTTGAACAAAAAGGTGCCGATTTAGTGGCCCAAGCTGATTTAATCTTTTGCTTAGATTTCAATGCACTTAAACGCATCAATAATCTTGGTATTTTGGTTGCTAAATCTGAAGCAAAAAAGGTTTTAATAGACCATCACCTAGAACCAGAGGGTTTTGAAGACTATCGTCTTTGGACCACAAAAGCGAGTTCTACCTCTGAACTTATCTTTTGGTTAATGGAATTGATGGGCGATATGGAACATTTAGACGAAAACATCTCTAGTTGTTTGTATGCCGGAATAATGACAGATACAGCCTCGTTTAAACATCCTTCTACCACTCCAACTACCCACCGCGTGGCAGCGATGCTTTTGGAAAGAGGGGCTAAATCGAACCGAATTTTTGAAGCTGTTTACGACAATTACTCAGAATCAAGAACTAGGTTCATTGGCTATTGCCTTAGCCAGAAATTACAAATACTGAAAGAATACAATACGGCGTTAATAGTAGTTAACGCAGAAGAATTGAAACAATTTCAAATAATTACAGGCGATAGTGAAGGATTGGTTAATTATGGCCTATCCATTACAGGTATGCAACTTTCTGTGCTCATCATTGACAGAACTGTTGCCCGAAAAATGAGCTTTAGATCAAGAGATCAGTTTCCTGCCAATGAATTTGCAAGAAAATATTTCAATGGAGGAGGGCATTTTAACGCTGCGGGCGGAGAAAGTTCAGACCCAATTGAAATGGTGGAATGGAAATTTAAAGAGGCCTTAAAAGACTACAAAAATTTATTACAATTAAAACCATAAACAACATGAAAAAAATGTTAGCCGGCGTAGCTGCCATCTTATTATTAGCAGCTTGCAACCGTTTCGAAAAATTACCTAATGGAATTGAATACAAAATTGTTAAAACCAGCGATGATGCTAGAATGGTAGCTGCAGGCGACAATTTGCATATTCACTTAAAAGGTATAATCGAAAAAAACGATTCAGCATTATTTGATTCTTACAAAAACAACAAACCTTATTACATTCCTGCTGGCGAGCCAACCTTAAAAGATTTGTTTGCTCTCCTTAAAAAAGGTGACAGCGTTTTATTTAAAGTAGTTGCTGATACCCTTTTTGGAAACTTTGGCGAACCATTGCCTCCAGGTGTTGAAAAAGGTGATATTATATCTTTCAGCGCTAGCTTGGTGGATATTTATAATCCTCAAGAAATGCAAAAGAAAATTGATGATCAAAACCAAGAATTCTTGGTGAAAGATTCAATTGCTTTAGGATCGTACTTAAACGGTTTAAAAGATGTACAAATCACCAAAACAGGTTTAAAATACCAAGTTGTAACAGCTGGAAAAGGCAAAGCAGTAAAAAAAGGCGATAAAGTAACGGTTAAATACAGAGGCGCATTATTGGATGGTACCATCTTTGACGAAACCAAACCAGGTACTCCAGAATTCACCTTTACTGTAGGTGCTGGTCAAGTAATTGCTGGTTGGGACGAAGGTTTCCAATTGATGAAAGAAGGTGATAAATTGAAATTAATCATTCCTTGGAATTTAGGTTACGGTCCTCGTGGAAGTGGCCCAATTCCTCCATACTCAACCTTATTGTTTGATGTTGAATTGGTAAAAATTAACTAATAACTATGCTAAAGAAATTTCTCTTAATGGCTTGTATTGGATTGGCAATACCAGCTATAGCTCAAAATAAAGCTGATAAAGCAGCAAAAAAAGAAAAAACAAGTTCTGAAAAACCAAACGCTAAAAGAAAAATTAAAGTGAACGAAGAATATACCACTGCATCTGGCCTCAAATACAAAGTAACTGAGCAAGGTAAAGGCAGAAAAGTTGAAGTAGGCGATAAAGTAACCGCACATTATACAGGTCGTTTAACCAACGGCGTAAAATTTGACAGCTCAAAAGACCGCAACCAACCCTTCTCATTTACAGTAGGTGCTGGGATGGTAATTAGAGGTTGGGATGAAGGCTTTGCCTTATTAAATATTGGCGATAAAGCTGTATTTACTATTCCACCTGCCATTGCTTACGGCGAAAGAAATATGGGTACCATTCCTCCAAACAGTACCTTAGTGTTTGAAGTAGAAGTAATTGATGCAGTTACGCCAGTGAAACCAAAACCATTTGATGTAAAAGGTAAAGATACTTTAACCACTGCAAGCGGTTTACGTTACATTATGGTAAACCAAGGAACAGGTGTAAAGGCAGAAGCTGGTAAAACTGTTGATGTGCACTACACAGGTTATTTAATGGATGGCAAAATTTTTGATTCATCTATTGAACGTGGCGATCCTATTAGCTTTCCTTTAGGTCAAAAAATGGTAATTCCAGGTTGGGAAGAAGGAATTGCATTAATGAAAGTAGGCGATAAAATTCGTTTAATTATTCCAAGTGATTTGGGCTACGGAGCAAATGGCGCTGGTGGAGTTATTCCTCCAAATGCAACACTTGTATTCGACGTAGAATTAATGAATGTGAAATAACATTTAGTAATTATATTAAAAAAGGCAGCTAGTAAATTTACCAGCTGCCTTTTTTATTTTACATGCTTTAGATAAAGCTCATTGAGTATCCCATCTTTTAATCCGGTATTGTCTGGGCTATAGACAATATTGATATCTGCCCAATTTAAAATACGCAAATAAATATCAGCAGAAACATCAATGATATCTGCCCTATCTGGATTTAATTTATATTGCTCTATGCGCTCTTGCAAAGACATTTTACTTACCTTTCGGTGAAAGTCTTTGAGTTGGTTTCGTGTAAATGTTTTAGTACCTAATTCTGGACTTAAAATGCCAAATATTTTATTAATGGTTCCGCTTGTTACAACGGCATTAATTGGACTTAATCCAGCAGTTTTATGTTTTACCCAATGCTCAATAGTCTGCCAAGTTTTTTCTTTTACAGCGCCATCCATCATGCGCACGGTACCAATATCAAACGACACTGAACAAATAACTTTTTGATTTGAAATAACTGTCATTTCTGTTGAACCACCGCCAACATCAATAGTGAGGTAATTTTTTTTAGGTTCAAACAAATTACCAATAGAACCTAAAATTAATTCACTCTCACGTTTACCATTTATAATATGAATTTTTAAGCCAAATGCTTCTTCAATTTTCTTAATTATTTTATCGCCATTCTTGGCCTCGCGCATAGCACTTGTTGCACATGCCATATAATGATCCACCTCAAAGGCATCCATCATAAATTTATAAGAAGCCATGGCTTTATAAAATACTTTGCGCTTCTCTTTACTGATCCACTTTTCTTTAAAGGCATCATCTCCTAAACGAATAGGAATACGCACAAACTCTAATTTCTTAAAGCGCTCTCCAATTTCATTTTCATTGGTTCGCACAATTTGCAAACGAACGGCATTGGAACCAATATCTATAGCTGCTAATTTCATACTATTCAATTATGCTTTAAATAGCCTCAACAACCAAGGCAATCGGTTTCTTTTATACCTGTAATAGTTGCGTTTTTCTGCACCAAAACTCTTAAAGAACCTAGCTATCCCTTCAATTTCAGATCCTTCAAAATCAAATAACATTTGAAGATGAGAGAATTGAAACAAGAGACTGTCCATTAAGAATGTCATGCCGCCCATTTCTTTTCCTTGTTCCGAACCATTGCCCAGTAAGAATATAATTCTGTTTTTATGCACCAAAAAAGCACCTGCAGCAAGCAATTCGCCAGATTTAGTATAAACGCCTTTGCACAAAATATTTCGCGTGCTATGGGCCATCTCCATTAATTTTTGCAATCGATCGTAATCGCTAGATTTTACGCCACGTGTACTAATGGCTTTGTGCAATTTATAGAATACTAAAACTTCTTTTGTAGAAATGCTGCGTAATTCTAAACCAAACTTTTTTGCACTTTTCAAATTACGTTTGGCTTGCGAATTGTATCCCTTCTGTATTTTCTCGTAGGATCGATCCAAATCCAATACATAATTTTTGCGCTTCTTTACCTTTAATTTTTCATCCAATACATGGTTGTGTTCATTGAGTTGGATATCAATAAAACGAAAACTAGATGGAATTGCATGCAAAAACTGATGCAAGGTTTCTTGCGAAATTGCCGTTTTAGAAAAAACGCCTAACTGCTGCGTAAAAAAAGGCTGGCTGAGGTATTTAATAAAATACTTGCGGTGAGCCGTTAAAGGCATCACCGCAAGATAATCGCCCAATACTAGGGCTTCCCAATTGGGAGAGGCAATATTTAAATACCAACTAAAACCATATACCAAAGAATTAACGGATTGCTCAATGCATAAATCCCATTTGGCCTGATCTATTTCAGTATGGCGGAGGTATTGAATCAATGTGTCTGCTTATTAGAAAGGCAAATCATCTGTACTGCCATCATTAGATGAAGGCATTTCAGTGTTTTCAACATACCCTTCTGTTGAAGGTGATTCAGCTTGACCACCTGTAGAACCTTCAATTCTCCAAGCATTTACATTGGTATACCATTTGCCATTGTATTCACGTGATTCTAGGTTCAAAGAAACTTTAATCTCATTGCCTGGAACATATTTTTTTAGCTCTTGGGTTTTATCTCCCATTACGCTAATGCATACTTTTTTAGGGTATGTTTCTTGTGTTTCAATAACAAATTCTTGTTTAACCCATTCTTTTCCAGCTTTGCTGGTTCCTGTTGTAATAGGCATGATTTGTAAAACCTTGCCAGTAATGTCTAAAGCCATATCTTTCTTAAATTTTTTGTTAAAAATAACCCATCCTTCAAACTTTTCAAAGGAGGAAAAAATGCATTTACCATAAAATACAAAAAAATAACAGCTCGCTAATTCCCATCTCTAGCATTAACAAGCCTTCACAAGCATAAAAACTAAAATCCGGTTTACAGGAAAATAGTCCACACTATTTCAACCTTTTGCAAAAACTACTTTTTTAAGGCAATATGCAATTCGTCTAATTGCTTTTGGTCTATTTCGCTCGGACCATCAATCATAACATCTCTGCCTGAATTGTTTTTAGGGAAAGCAATAAAATCTCGGATACTTTCTGCACCACCAAACAAAGAACACAGCCTATCAAAACCAAAGGCTATTCCTGCATGCGGCGGTGCACCAAACTCAAAAGCATTCATTAAAAAGCCAAACTGGCTTTGCGCTTGTTCTGGTGTAAAACCTAAAATGCCAAACATTTGCGCTTGTAAATCTTTGTTAAAAATACGCACAGAACCGCCACCAACTTCAACTCCATTAATTACTAAATCGTAAGCATTGGCTCGAACCGAACCTAAATTACCGGAAGCCAATAAAGCAATGTCCTCTGGCTTAGGTGAGGTAAATGGATGGTGCATGGCAAAATACCTGTTTTCTTCTTCGTTGAATTCCAATAAAGGAAAATCTAAAACCCAAAGGCAAGAGAAGTTGTTTTTATCTCTTAAACCCATGCGGGTACCCATATCTAAACGCAATTCATTTAATGCTTTGCGCGTTTTATCTGCAGCACCTGCCAATATTAAAATCAAATCATTTGGTTCGGCATTAAATGCTTTAGCCCAAGCATTCAAGGAAGCCTCATCATAAAATTTATCGACAGAAGATTTTACTGTTCCATCTTCATTTACGCGTGCATAAACCAAGCCAGTTGCGCCAATTTGCGGACGTTTTACATAATCTGTTAATTCGTCTAATTGCTTACGTGTATAAGATGCGCAACCTTTAGCACAGATACCAACTACCAATTCTGCCTCATCAAAAACTTTAAAGTTTTTACCAGCCACAATATTATTGGCTGTTTCATTTAGCTCAACAAACTTCATATCAAAACGGGTATCGGGCTTGTCCGAACCATAATATTTCATGGCATTGGCATAGGTCATGCGTGGTACGCTTTGCATATCAATGCCCTTCACTGTTTTAAACAAGTGTTTTACCAAACCCTCAAACATATTGAGCACATCTTCCTGCTCTACAAAACTCATTTCACAATCTATTTGAGTAAATTCTGGTTGCCTGTCTGCGCGCAAATCTTCGTCTCTAAAACATTTTACAATTTGGTAGTAGCGATCCAACCCAGCCACCATTAACAATTGCTTGAAGGTTTGTGGCGATTGCGGCAAAGCATAAAACTGCCCAGGATTCATTCTACTTGGCACCACAAAATCTCTAGCACCTTCAGGTGTTGACTTAATTAAAACGGGTGTTTCTACCTCCGTAAAATCTTGCCCATCTAAATAGCTTCTGGTTTGTTGCGCCATTTTATGACGTAACATTAAATTATTTCTAACAGGGGTTCTGCGCAAATCCAAATAGCGAAATTTCATACGCAAATCGTCGCCACCATCTGTTTGGTCTTCTATCGTAAATGGAGGAGTTTTGGCCTCATTTAATACCTTCAAATCTTCAACAATTATTTCAATTTCTCCAGTTGAAATTTGCAAGTTTTTATTCTCACGTTCTTTAACAATACCACTTACTTGTAAAACAAATTCACGACCTAATTTTCTTGCCTTTTCACATAATTCAGGATTGCTTTCCATATTGAACGCCAATTGGATTAGGCCATACCTATCACGTAAATCAATAAAAGTCATACCTCCCAAATCGCGGCCTTTTTGCAACCAACCACATAAGGTAACTTTCTTCCCAGCGTCGGAAAGACGCAATTCTCCACAAGTATTAGATCTATACATAATTATCCCTTTGTTCTTTCCATTTCCAACATTGAAATGGGAGTGCAAGTTAAGAAAGGCAGAGGTGGAAAAAAAGTTTCTTCCTCTTACAAAACTAGAAAATAGCTAATCCTTACTAATTTGGCATTTCTTACATGCATTTTTATGTTTTAAAACAATTGAATCCAAAAATAATTTATCCTTGTAAACTCAAATGGAAAATATTTTTAACCAAGAGTGGTTTATGCGCGAGGCGCTAAAAGAAGCCCAAAAAGCCTATGAATTAGGCGAAGTTCCTGTAGGTGCCGTGGTTGTTTATGAAAATAAAATTATTGGAAAAGGGCATAACCTTACAGAGCAATTGCATGATGTAACGGCACATGCAGAAATGCAAGCAATTACAGCAGCGGCCAATTATATTGGGGCCAAATATTTAACAGATTGTACCCTGTATGTTAGCCTCGAACCATGTTTGATGTGCGCAGGAGCAATTTATTGGAGTAAAATTGGCAAATTGGTTTTTGGCGCCAGTGACCCAAAACGGGGTTTTCTAAGAGAAGGAAAACATGTTTTGCATCCCAAAACCACACTTGAATATGGCATTATGGCCGAAGAAGCCGCTGATTTAATGAAATCCTTTTTTCTAAAATTAAGGTAAGCCCAAATTTGTATATTTGTAACTCAAAAAAAATAAACTTATGTCATTCGAACTACCAAAACTGCCATACGAGTATACCGCACTCGAGCCGCATATTGATGCGCGCACCATGGAAATTCACCACAGCAAACACCACAATGCTTATGTAACAAACCTAAATGCTGCCCTAGCGGGTACAGAAGGTGAAAACCACAGCATTGAAGACATTTGCAAAAACATTAGCAAATACCCAGCAGCCGTTAGAAACAATGGTGGCGGACATTTTAACCATAGCTTATTTTGGACCATCATGGGAGCCAACAAAGGCGGTATGCCAACTGGTAAATTAATGGATGCCATTACCAACGAATTAGGTGGTTGGGATAAATTTAAAGAAGACTTTAACAAAGCAGGTGCTACCCGTTTTGGTTCTGGTTGGGCTTGGTTATGCGTAAATGCTGATAAAAAATTAGCTGTTTGCTCTACACCAAACCAAGACAATCCTTTAATGGATATTGCAGATTGCAAAGGCACCCCAATTCTTGGATGCGACGTATGGGAACATGCTTATTATTTGCATTACCAAAACCGCAGACCAGATTACATGACCGCTTTTTGGAATGTGATTAATTGGGATGAAGTTTCTCGCAGATACGAAGCAGCTTTGTAATTATTGCTCAACAAATTTTAAAAGCAGAATCTTGAAAAAGATTCTGCTTTTTTTATGCCTAAGAAAATTAGTAATTTCACCAAAAAATAACCCTCCCATGAAAAGTAAATGGCTATTGCTTTCATTGCTTGCCCTTGGGGCCTGCTCTCAAAAAATGAATAACAAAAATTTAAGCTTGCTTCCAATTCCAGCAACCCACCAAGACAGTGTACAAGACAACTATTTTGGAACCAGTATTGCCGATCCATACCGTTGGCTCGAAAACGACACCGCAGCTGAAGTGGTGAGTTGGGTAGCAGAACAAAATAAGCGTACCAGCAATTATTTGGAACAAATAACCATAAGAACAGGTATCAAAAAACGACTCACTGAAATTTGGAATTTTGCTAAATATTCTGCGCCATTCAAAGAAGGAGATTATTATTATTTTTATAAAAATAATGGCCTCCAAAACCAAAGTGTTTTATACAGAACAAAAGATGTGTTTGCCATAGAAAATGCAGAGCTATTTTTAGACCCAAATAAACTTTCGGATGATGGCACTGTTTCTTTGGCTAGCCTTACCTTTAGCCAAGACCATAAATACGCAGCCGTTGGCATAGCCCAATCTGGTAGCGATTGGAATGAGATTTTTGTAATGGATGTAGCAACAAAACAAAAAACTACTGACAATATTCATTGGGTGAAATTTAGTGGCGCTACATGGAAAGGAAATGGTTTTTATTACAGCAGGTACGATGAACCTAAAAAAGGAAAAGCATTTAGCAACCAAAATGAATTCATGAAAATTTATTACCATGAATTGGGTTCGAACCAAAACCAAGATGCGCTTATTTTTGAAGACAAATTGCACCCATTGCGTTATTTTAATGCAAGCCTAACTGAAGATGAAAGATTCTTATTTGTGAATGTTTCGGAAGGCACCTCTGGAAGCGAGATTTGGGTAAAAGACCATTTAGAAAACATCAAACATTTAGACCTAAAAAACCAAGGATTTAGTTTGTTGTGTAAAGGTTTTGAAAACAATTTTAGCGTTGTGGGTAATAATGAAAATAAAATTCTAGTACTTACAGATTTTCATGCACCAAAATACCAATTGGTTGCCATAGATCCCGCAAACCCTGCACCTAATAATTGGACTGTAATTATTCCTGAATCAAAAGACCTTCTTGAAACAGTTGTAACGGCTGGAAACAAACAATTAATTGCAAGCTATTTGGTGGATGCAAGCACCCGCCTAAAACATTTTAACACAAAGGGAGAATTGCTTGGAAATATTGATTTACCTGGCATTGGCACCGCAAGCACAGGCGGATGCAAAGTAAATGAAAACACCATTTCATACAACTTTATTTCTTTTACAGAACCCGGAAAAATTAAATTTTATAATTTAAATTCCAAGGAACAAAAAGATTGGATGAGCAAAGCAAATTATGCATTTTATCCAGAGGAATTTGAAACCAAACAAGTATTTTATCCAAGTAAAGATGGAACTAAAATTCCCATGTTTATTACCTATAAAAAAGGCATCAAATTAGATGGGTCGAACCCAACTTTGTTGTATGCTTATGGAGGATTTAATATTAGCCTTACACCCTCGTTTAGCATCTCTCGCATTATGTTTTTAGAACGAGGTGGTGTATACGCAATTGCCAATTTACGTGGTGGTGGCGAGTACGGAGAAGATTGGCACAAAGCAGGCATGCTCCAAAAAAAACAAAATGTATTTGACGATTTTATTGCAGCTGCAGAATATTTAATAAAAGAAAAATATACCAGTAGCGAACATCTCGCCATTCATGGAGGATCAAATGGAGGCACATTAATTGGCGCTTGCATGAACCAAAGACCAGAACTTTATAAAGTGGGAATTCCTGCAGTTGGGGTAATGGATATGTTGCGCTACCATAAATTTACCATAGGCTGGGGATGGGCTGTAGAATATGGTTCAAGTGAAGACAAAAACCAATTCGATTATTTAATTAAATACTCCCCATTGCACAATATTAAGAAAGATGTAAAATACCCAGCAACCCTTATTATGACAGCAGACCACGACGACCGTGTGGTGCCAGCACATTCATTTAAATATGCCGCTACATTGCAAGCAAATAGCAAAGCAAATGAAAGTCCTATCTTAATTAGAATTGATACCAAAGCCGGACATGGTGCAGGAAAACCAACTGCCAAATTAATTGAAGATGCGGCAGATATGTATGGCTTTATTTTATACCATACTGCTAATTAAAGTCGAAATTTTTGAACCAAAGGATGCTTTATTTGGGGGTCGTTAAAGCGATACCCCACATAAAGTCTCGTATAAGAATTGGTAATACTCAATGGCTCACTGTGGTTAATGGCATTTACATTTCCAAACGCCCTATAGCTAGCACATATATACCATTTATCTCCATTAAAACCTAGAGAAGAGCGGAACTCTGATTGGTAACCAATTAACTTATCTTTATTAATTGTTCCCAAATCTGCTACTGTTAGCTTTCCAAATTGGTAAGAAAATCCTGGAATAATTGCGGTTCCAATAAACCATTTTTTGGATCGAAACAAAGGCAATGTGCCTTGCCAACCAAAATTAATTCCTATTGCATTTAAACTAAAATAGGTATTCTGGTTTCGCGGATAATTTACATTTGGAATAGTAGGCACAATGCTTGAATCTGCATAGAAATTATTGTAGATATATGAAGCCCCTAAAACAAATGTACCAACTGGCTTTAACTGCCTTTCTAATTGCCACAAGGAAGCGGCGTTTGAAAATTTCTTATGGTTAAAAATATAATTGAGGGTGCTGTAATAGGTACTTGTTGAAATATCGGGCCGAACGTAATAGGGACTATTGTTTTGCCAATAATTGGATTGCCAAGCGTTAGTATTTTCTAAATAATAGCCCTCGCTCACTTGCAAGAAGTTTCTAAATGTCCATTTCCTAAATGAGAAACCAAAACCTACCCCAAAGTTTTTAGATTCTCCTCTTTCCGGGTGGAGTTCGGTCCAAGGCATTTGGGTTGTATATTCCAAACTCAGCCATTTATAATCAAGACAAAAACCATAAGTTAATAAGGAATTGGTTTTATAATTAAGTTCATAAACCTTTTTGGGAGTTTGAAAATTCATGTAAACCAAATTGGCCTTCGACTCACTAACTGCCGTTACCACCAAATTCTTATAATAACTCAACACATAATTGGTGTCGTAATCAATGGTTTGGGCATTTGATATCCTTGCAACAATTGAAAATAGGATTATTAAGCAGGTTTTTCGAAGGTTTTTGATGGTTAATTTCATTGGCAGTAAGCTTCAAAAATAAGTAGAATTTTAATTGGTTCGAACCAAATTCTTGAAAATTAATTTTTTCTTAATTGCCTTTAGCTAAGGTAAATTTAAATTTATAAATCTACATTTGAATAATATTTAAAACTCATTTATGAAAAAATTATTATTGTATGCGGGTGTTATGGCCGTTTCCTTGGTGTTTTCTAACGAAGAAATAAAAGCCCAAGATGTAGACAAAATTGAAACTAAATTTGACTATTTACAATTGCCTACAAAGCCTTTAGACAAAGCATTCAAAACCTACAACAGTTCAGTTGTATATAATGGTGAAGAACGTAATAAAAAAATACTAGCAGATTACGAATTGGCTAAAGTAAAGGCAGAAGAAACCTACCAAAAAGAGCTAAGGGATTATGATGTTCAAATGAAAAAAGCTGAGGATGAATTGGCTAAAGAAAAGGCAGAATACCCAGCAAAATTAAAAGCTGCCAACGATGCTTATATGAAAGAAATGGAATTGTATGAGCAAAAATCTACCTTACAAAAATTAGCTGATAAGCAACTTTCTAATGAAGGTAAACCTTACAAAAATTTACCTCAAGAGCCTTATTTGCATTACCCAAGCAAACCATACAAATCTGAACCTGCTCCACCAAAATTGGTGAAAGTATTTAACCTAGAACAATTAGCAGGTACTTACCTTAAAATGGAAGGTTACACTGTAGGAAATTCAAATTCAATTAAAATCACAGCAACTTTAGGTGAATTAGAAGTAAAAGAACCAGAAATTACATTTAAAGATGTTACAGGTTTTAAAGATGGAAAATCATATAACTACAGAGCCTATTATGGAAAAGTAGCTTACCGCCGTTTAATTACTTTAAAGGTAGAAACTCCTGCAGGAGTAATTTACAATGAGGTTCCTGAAGTAGTTAGTACAGAACAATTCATTAAAACCAATACAGAAATTACCAGCGAAAGTGGTGTGAAGTATTGGTGGGATAGCCAAAAAGAAAGAACCATTGCCAATTTAGAACAAGAAACTACCGACAAAGGTTTAGCTGCTATCAACGAATTTTTAAATAGCAATTACGCATTTAAGAAAATGAACCATGAAACAGTTGTATTGATTGTTAAAGACAAAAAACAAGATTATTCAGATTTAGGAAATGCCTATTTAGCCCTACTTGAGGGATATAATACATTGGTAGAAGGATATGAAAAAACAGCAGCCAAAGTAAAAATTGCAGAAGCAATTGCCATTTACGAAAAAGCTTTAAGTGAATCTGAAATGGACAATAAAAAGGCCAGAATCAACGAAGATGTTACCATGGCTATTTACTGGAATTTGATGGAAGCCTATATTTGGAACGATGATTTTGCAAAATCAAAATCTTTGTATACCAAATTCTCAACGCTTGACGGCAGCAGAAAACAAAAGAAATTCATGGATGGCATGTCGGAATTTGGAAAAAGCCAATACGAACGCTACAAAGCATTTTACGGCAAATAGAGAAAAACTTGCTTATTTGAGTTTTAGCCTTATATTTGTGGCATAATTAATTAAAAGAGGGGACCAAAAGTCCCCTCTTTTGTTACCTATGCAGATCGTAGAACAAATAAAAGAATGGAGCGCCGAGGTTTTAGAACCATCGGTTTTTGTGGTAAGCGTTGAGTTTAAGCCAGGTGGAGATAAATTACTTGTGCTCATAGACAGTGATGGGCCCCTCACCATTGAACAATGCAGGAGCCTAAACAGACACCTCTCAAACAAATTGGATGAAACCGATTATGGTGATACCCCCTATAAATTAGAAGTTTCATCTCCAGGTGTAGATAGACCATTGCAATTGGCACGCCAATACAATAAACATATTGGCAGGGAATTTAAAATTATTTTAAAAGCCAAAACAGAATTGGAAGTTAAACTAATTGGCATCAATGAAAATGTTCTAAACGTTCAATTAAAAGATAAAAAGAAAGCATACCAAGCCAAAGAACCAAGCTTTAAAGATATTCTTATGGAAGATATTGAAGAAGCCTTTGTAATGGTATCCTTTAATTAGAAATATAAATAATAAGTATATGCACAGTGCAGGACTAATCGACTCGTTTAGCGAGTTTAAGGAGTTTAAAAACATCGACCGCGCAACCATGCAGCGCGTGTTGGAAGATGTGTTTCGCGGTATGTTGCGCAAGCGCTACAACAACGACGAAAACTTTGACGTGATTATCAATGATAAGAGTGGTGACTTAGAAATTTGGCACAACCGTAACATTGTTCATGATGGTGAAGTTGAAAATGAAAACATGCAAATTGCCTATTCAGATGCGGTTAAAATTGAACCGGATTTTGAAATTGGTGAAGATGTTACCCAAGAAGTTGGATTGCAAATATTTGGCAGAAGAGCCGTTCTTTCTGCTCGTCAAACACTACTTTCTAAAGTATTAGAATTAGAAAAAGACGAATTCTACAAAAAATACAAAGACCGTGTGGGCGAGGTTGTTTCTGGAGAAGTTTACCAAATCTGGAAAAAAGAAATCATGGTATTGGACGATGAAGGCAACGAATTATTGTTACCTAAAACTGAAATGATTCCAGCAGATTTCTATAAAAAAGGCGATGCCATTCGTGCCGTTGTTTTGAAAGTAGAAATGCATAATGGAAACCCAAGAATTTTATTGAGTCGCACCTCTGGTACCTTCTTAGAGCGCTTGTTCGAACAAGAGGTTCCTGAAATTATTGATGGTTTAATTAGCATCAAGAAAATTGTACGCGAACCAGGTGAAAGAGCAAAAGTGGCTGTTGAAAGCTACGACGATCGTATTGATCCAGTTGGCGCTTGTGTGGGTATGAAAGGTTCTCGTATACATGGTATCGTTCGTGAATTAAGAAACGAAAATATTGACGTTATTAATTATACAACCAACCCAAGTCTATTGGTTCAGCGCTCTTTAAGCCCTGCTAAGGTTTCTTCAATTAAAATTGATGAAGAAAGAAAACGTGTTTCTGTATTCTTAAAACCAGATCAAGTTTCTTTGGCTATCGGTAAAGGTGGTCATAATATTAAATTGGCTGGTAAATTAGCTGGATATGAAATTGATGTTTACAGAGAAGCTGAAAGCGAAGAAGAGGATATTGATTTGGATGAATTTAGCGATGAAATTGATAGTTGGATCATAGACGAACTAAAAGGACTTGGCTTAGACACGGCAAAAAGTGTATTGGCTATTTCCAATGAAGAATTGGTTCGCAGAACGGAGCTTGAAGAAGAAACTGTGCAAGAAGTGCGCAGAATTTTAGAAGCTGAGTTTGAATAAGATGAATACCAAAAAAGAATAAGCAAGCTATGTGAGCTAAACCCTCCTAGCGTCTTTTTGTGTCAAAGGCCTGAAAACTCCGATAACAAAGCTTGCTTATGCTTTTTTATTTGGTGTTTTTCAGGCCTTCATGTTGAATATCCATGAATAAAAACGATATTCGCAGTAATTTTTAGGAAGAAAAAGCGCAGAATGAGCGAAACAACAGGAACAAAGAGAATCAATGCCGTAATGAAGGAGCTAAATGTGGGGATGACCACTTTAGTTGAAGTTTTGGCTAAAAAAGGGCATGCCATTGAGGCAAAGCCTACTACCAAACTTTCAGAAGATCAGTACGCAATACTATTGTCCGAATTCTCCTCAGAGAAAAAAGTTAAAGACGAGGCCAATAAACTTGGCCGCGATAGGCTCAAACCAAAAGATACTGTTCACGAAATCCCTAAACCCAAAGCTCTTGTAGCCGAAGAAGAGGAAGAAGAAGATGGTATGCTTATTAAATCTGGTTTGGCTAATACCCAAAACAAAAAAGTGGAAGCGCCCGCACCTGTGGCACCTCCAGTAATTGATGTGCCTGCGCCGATGGTGGAACCAGTGAAAGTAGAAGCACCAAAAGTGGAAGCACCAATTGTAAATGCACCTGAAGAAAAAGAAGAAGGTGGCTTAAAGGTAATGGGTAAGATTGATTTGGATTCCCTTAAAAAACCAAAAGCAAAAGCTAAAAAAGCAGAGCCTAAAGTTGAAGAGCCTGTTGCCCCAGCTCCTAAGAAAAAAACCAAAGAAGAGCCAAAAACCGAAATTCCTGTTGCTCCAGCAGCAATAGCTAATGAAGTTGAAACAATTGCTCCTCCAGCAAAAATAATAGAAGCTCCGCAAGAAATTGTTGAAGCCGAAGAACCTTCAGTTACAGAAGTTAAATACGAAAAGTTAGAAGGTTTAAAGGTAATGGGCAAAATAGAGCTCAGACAAGACCCCCCAGCTAAAAAACAAAATCCCGTAGCAAGTAGTGACGATCCAAACGGAAAACGCAAACGTAAACGCAAACAAATAGGTGGTGACCAACCTGGAACCCAGCGAGTAGACCCAAATAAACCAGCTGATCCAAACCGTCCACGCACCGGATACCAAGGTACAAACAACCGTGGTCCTGGACAAGGTGGTGGATACCAAGGCACCAATAACCGTGGTCCTGGACAAGGTGGCGGGTACCAAGGCACCAATAACCGTTATGGCAACAAACCAGGCGCGCCTGGACAAGGTGCTAACCGTTTTGGCAAACCTGAAGAAAAAACTGAAATTAGCGATAAAGAAATTCAAGATAAATTAAAGGCAACTCTTGCCCGCCTGAACCCAGGCAGCAAGAATCCTAATATTGGTGCGGTTAGATCCAAAATTCGCAAGCAAAAACGTGACTTCAAAGCAAATGAGCGTGAAGAAGCAATGTTGCAAGAGGAAATGGAGAAAAACAAACTGAAGGTAACAGAATTTGTAACGGCAAATGAACTTGCCCAAATGATGAACCTTCAAGTTACACAAATTATTAGCGCCTGTATGAGTTTAGGTATGATGGTGTCTATTAACCAACGCCTAGATGCAGAAACCATTGCAATTGTAGCAGAAGAATTTGGATTTGAAGTAGAATTTGTTTCTGCAGAAATGGTGGAAGCAGTTGAGGAAGAAGTGGACGATCCAAGTACCCTTGAGCACCGCGCTCCTATTGTAACTGTAATGGGTCACGTAGATCATGGTAAAACATCTTTACTCGATTATGTGCGTAGCGCTAACGTAGTAAAAGGCGAAGCGGGTGGTATTACACAGCATATAGGTGCCTACGAAGTAAAATTAGATAACGGCAAGAAAATTACCTTCCTCGATACTCCTGGTCACGAAGCTTTTACGGCTATGCGTGCAAGGGGAGCCAAAATTACCGACATCGTAATTATTGTAATTGCAGCAGATGATTCTGTAATGCCACAAACCAAAGAGGCTATCTCCCACTCATTGGCAGCAGGCGTTCCAATTATTTTTGCCATCAATAAAATTGACCGTGATTCTGCTAATCCAGATAGAATTCGTGAGCAACTCTCTGCCATGAATATCCTTGTTGAAGAATGGGGCGGTAAATACCAATGCCAAGAAATATCTGCCAAAAAAGGTACAGGTATTGAAGCATTATTAGAAAAAGTATTGCTTGAGGCAGAAATGCTCGACCTAAAAGCAAATCCAAATAAACGTGCTGTAGGTTCTATTATTGAAGCAACTTTGGATAAAGGACGTGGTATAGTTACTACCGTAATGGTTCAAAGTGGTACAATGAAAGTGGGCGATCCGCTTTTAGCTGGAACTAACAATGGTAAAGTAAGAGCCATGTTTGACGAACGTGGAAAGAAAATGCTTTTGGCTGGACCAAGTACACCAGTTGTTATTCTTGGTTTTGATGGTGCCCCACAAGCAGGTGACCGTTTTATGGTAACCAAAAATGAACAAGAAGCGAAAGAAATTGCCAATAAACGCCAACAATTGCAACGTGAGCAAGGTATTAGAACCAATAAACATATTACCTTAGATGAAATCGGAAGACGATTAGCAATTGGTAACTTTAAAGAATTAAATGTTATTGTTAAAGGCGACGTGGATGGTTCTGTGGAAGCATTAGCAGATTCATTGATTAAACTTTCAACTCCAGAAGTTCAGTTGAGTGTTATTTATAAAGCGGTAGGACAAATTTCTGAAAGTGATGTAATGTTAGCTTCAGCTTCGGATGCCATTATCGTTGGTTTCCAAGTTCGTCCAAGCCCGCAAGCCAGAAAACTTGCAGAAACAGAATCAATAGACATTCGTCTTTACTCTGTTATTTACAATGCAATTGAAGAAATTAAATCTGCAATTGAAGGTATGTTGGCGCCAACCATTGAAGAGAAAATATTGGGTAACGCACAAATCCGTGAGGTGTTTAAAATCACTAAAGTGGGTACCGTTGCAGGTTGTATGGTTACCGACGGGAAATTGGTTAGAAATGCTAAAATCCGCTTAATTAGAGATGGTGTAGTTGTATTCTCAGGTGCACTTTCTTCACTTAAACGATTTAAAGACGATGCCAAAGAAGTGGCAACCGGTTTTGATTGCGGTTTAACCATTAACAATTACAATGATTTAAGAGAAGGTGACTATGTAGAAGCCTACGAAGAAATTGAAGTAAAACGTACCTTGAAATAAATTTAAATAGAATAAAATAAAAAAAGGTTCAGCAAATAGTTGTTGAACCTTTTTTTATGAGTCTATTTTCTAAAATAAATTTGGCAGCCAATTGATTTTGTATCTTCTATACTAGGATCTTTACCAGCCAAAAGATCTTCAACAGCATTTCTAACATAGGGTACTTCTACTTTTTCCGGCTCAGACCCATTGTCATCTATAGCGCCAGAATATTTAATAACCCATCTATTATCTTGCCTCCAAAGCACAAAAGCATGAGGCGTTTTTTGCGCATTAAATTGCTTGGCAACAACTTGAGTTGCATCTGTTAAATATTCGAAATTAAATTGCTCAACTTTAGCTTTAATTGCCATTTGTAAATAGCCATCCTCCTCGTAAAGCATACTGTCCGTTGAACTAATGGCTATTAATGGAACACCTTTGGCACTATAAATTTTATTCAGTTCATTTAATCTTCCAGGATACAATTTAGCAAATGGACAATGATTGCATGTAAAAACAACTATTACACCCTTGCAATTTCTATAATCATTTAATTCTATCCATTTCCCGCTTGTACTATATAATCTAAAGTTATCTATTACTTTATTTTTTTGTTTCGGTACGAACCCAAGAAATAAGAAAAAGGAAAATAGGAAACCCAAAAAATTAATTACCCTTTTTTTTATGTGCATGGAATAAAATTATTAAAGCTACACATGCTTAATGAGCAATGATTAATTTTTTAATTACAAGTTGTGAATCGTTTGAAATTCGAACAAGATATTCACCATCATAAAGCAACCTTGTTTCAAGATAAGCAATGGTACTCCCTTGCAAAATGTATGCAGATTGAATTAGCCTTCCGCTGAGGTCGAACAATTCTACTTTTAAATTTTCATGTAATAAACCCTCACTTTGAACGGCAACTATTTCTGAAGAAGGATTTGGGAATATAGAAATTTCCAAACTGCTTGAAATTGCTGCAGGAATGCCTGTTTTAGCGGGCTTATACTGCGTTACAGCCTCTGAAATGCTTGGCACTTTTGAAGCAGTTTTAACTCCATAATAAGTTGGGCCTATTAAATAGGGATAAGCAGAATTCCAATTTTCGTCTACTGTAGCAAAGTAGCAATAAATCCCATTTGGATATTCTGGCGTTACACAAAAACGACCATTATGAATATCTAAATAATCTGCAGAAATTGGAGCTGTGTATTGGTAATCTTCTCTGAATAAGCCAAGCGGATAAGTTGTACTTACATCTGGCCCTGCTGTAACAGTTACCCCTGTATATAAAGTTGTTCTTGTTGTTATAGAACGTAAAGAAAAACTAGATTTCATTCTAACAATTCCTCCGGTTCCATCGGTGTTTTTAAAGGCATAAGCACCATAAACAGGAAAACCATCATAGGCAAAGCCTAATAAAGGAGAATGCTTTGTTGAATCTAAAACATAAAGCCCATCTGCATCATACAAATTACAAACTGTTGAAATAACATTTTTATCTAATTTAAATGCACTCGGGTTCTGATGATGGTGGTAGTTTCCCATAGCTGGATGACCCTTAGAACAATCGAAACCACCACGTTCAGCTACAATAGCATCTCTGTTCCATACTTGATCTCCCATGCCACCTAAAGGTCCGCCTTTTAGTGAATTGGTTGCATTTTGCCACGATACCCCATCACGGTAATCAAACATGGCAACACCATTGATAAAAATACCAATATTACCCCCCTGAGTTGGCGTGGCAGTTCCAGTGTTTTGTAAAGGGTTTAAGGGCAATTTAAAAATGGCATTTTGATTGGTTGTAACAGAAGGATTACCATCTAAAAAAGGCCCAGTAACATAAGAAGGAACACCATTGGCTCTAACATATACCGAAGCAGTTGAATAATAAACGGCTAATACATTTGCAGAATCGGCATCATTAATTGCAGTTGAATTATTTTTTATATAGTGCCTTCCTTTAATACCAGTGGTATTATGTAACCAAGATAATATGGCCGGGTTTGTTTGGGCATAAGCACTTATTCCTGAAACAAGAAATACGTATGCGATAAATAATCTTTTCATAGGTGTAGGTTTTATTTTAAAAATTGGATATCTAAAACAAAAAATAAGACAATCAATCCTAAATTTTGTTTTAATTTTTATATTAGACGCCCAAAAAGAACTAATCCTTCGTCATATTTAAAAACATTTTTCTTGGGTAAGAATAATTCTCATTAAATAAAAACTCTTTATCTGTAAGGCATAGCAGGAATGCGCTTAAGTCTACCCTTTCTTCCTTATTTAATTTAATAGGATCTTTAAGCAAATTTGACAAAGAAGAAGTTTTACACTTTGGTGACGTATAATGTAACAATACAGCTGAAATTGTTTTGAATCGACCATCATGCATATAAGGAAATGAAAATTCAATATTTCTTAAAGTTGGTACTTTAAATTTAAAAGAGTCTGAAATATTTTGTGTAATCATTAACCTCCCAAAATCACGTAAATTATCATCCACACATAAACCATTATTTTCAAATTCTAAATTGGTAAACAATGGTTCGGTATGACAACCATTACAATGGTTTTTAAAGAGAACATAACCTTTTTTTTCTTGTGGTGTAAAATTTGCCTCATGCCGCATTACAGAATCATATTTTGAATTAGCACTTACCAAAGTGAGCAAAAATTGAGAAATAGATTTTAATACAAATTCACTTTTCACAATAGAGTCCCCATAGGCTTTTGCAACTAATGATTTATATAATTTTGAACGGTTCAATTTTACAAGCAACGAATCTAAACGCTCACCCATTTCTTTAGGATGGGTAATTGGCGCAAGCGCTTGCATATCTAGATGATTAATTGCACCATCCCACATGAAGCTTTTATGCCAAGCAAGGTTCATTAAAGTAGGGGAATTTCTTGTACCAATGCTGTCATAAATTCCATGACTAAGCGCATGGTCTGCATGGGTGAATGCGTTGTATTGTGAATGGCAACTTGCACAAGAAATAGTATTATTCTTTGATAAAATTGGGTCGTAAAAAAGCGCTCTACCTAATAAAACTACATCTTCGCTTAATGGATTGCGTTTAAAATTATAAACTGGTTTCGGCCATCCTTTTGGTATTTGCAAATCAAATTTGGTTTGCGCAACAAATCCAAAAAACGACAAAATAATTAAATATATGAATAGCCTTTTCATTAATACTTAATTGCAAAACAATTGCTTAAATACCCGCTCAATAAAACAGCCTCTATGCTTGGTTGCATTAAATGATTTTGCTTATTTAAATCAATCTCTTTGAAAAAATACAGAAGATCAATTTGGATTGGCTGTATTGCCAAAGAATTAACTTTTAATGAAACAACTTTAATTGCATTAAAAGGGTTTTGGTAGCCTCCCAAATGGAATTCAAATGACTTTCGTACACTTTTACTAAAAAACACTCCCTCCATTTTTGAATTTATATAACCACTCTGCCAAGTCCAATACATCCCATTTAAAGGATCTAAGGCGCCACTCATAGCCCCTGAAGTACTAGTTGTGCTGTCTATGCCCAAATTAAATTTTATTTGATTATAGGGAAATTTAAAGGCCATATCCAATGGAATGTGAAAACTTGCTGGTTTACTCATATCAATTAAATGGTAGGAGTCTTTTTCTATGAACATCAAAGAATCATTGTTCCAAAATTCAATACCACTTATATAAAATTTAAACGAGGTAATTTGAACTGAATCTGTTTGGTTCAGGTTAAAGTTAGAATCAAGACACAACGGATGCCCACCAATTAGTATTTTCATTTCTATTGTTTGGGCATCACAATCTTGTTTTTCAATAATAAAAAACAGGACCAAAACCAATGTGTATTTAAAGAATTTCGCAATCATTTCTGGTTTCAAATAACGCAATAATTTTGATTCAATAATAAAAAAAGAGGCCAATGGAAATCCATTGGCCTCTTTTTTTATTTGATTTTTTAGCTATTGTTTACTCTGCGCATCCACAACCGCAATTGTAACCATATTTACAATTTCACGCACACTGCTGCCCAATTGTAAAATATGTGCAGATTTTTTTAAGCCCAATAAAACAGGGCCAATTGCCTCAGCGGCACCTAGTTCTTGCATCATTTTGTAGGCAATATTTCCAGAAGACAAACTTGGGAAAATAAAAGTATTTACGGGCTCGCCAACTAATTCACTAAATGGAAAATTCTCTTTTAATAATTTCTGGTTAATGGCAATATTTGCTTGCACCTCACCATCAACAATCATTTGAGGATAAGCTGCTTTTAATTGTTTACGCACATTCGACATTTTAACGGCATCTTCCCCTTTGGCCGAACCAAAATTACTATAACTCAATAATGCAATGCGTGGATCTCTATTAAATTTCTTTACAGCTTTATAAGCCAAATGTGTAATGTTTACCAATTGCGCTTCGTCGGGGTTTTGATTCACAGAACAATCTGCAAAGAATAATGTTCCCTTTTTAGAAATCATAATATACATACCTGCAACCACATCTGTTCCTTCTTCTTTTCCTAAAATTTGCAATGCTGGACGAATAGTACTTGGATAATTTTTGGTTAAACCACTAATCATTGCATCTGCCTCTCCTAACTCTACCATCATTGGTGCATAATGATGCCTATCACGCATTAATTTTCTGGCCTCATGCAGGGTTAATCCATTGCGCTGACGCTTGCGGAACAATACATCTGCAAATGCATTTCTTTTATTTTCATCCTCCATAGGATCAATAATAGAAATACCTGCAAGATTCATTTTATTATCGGCAATAATTTTTTCAATTTTCTCGCGCTGACCCAATAAAATTGGAATAGCAATTCCTTCGTCTTTTACAATTTGTGCTGCACGTAAAATTTTAAAATTATCTGCTTCAGAGAATACTACACGTTTTGGATTTTGTTTAGCCTTATCTGTAATAGCTCTTATAAAATTACTTTCTTTACCCAATCTATTTAGCAATTGATTGTGGTATTTATCCCAATCTAAAATGGGCTCTTTGGCAACGCCGCATTCCATAGCAGCTTTAGCCACAGCAGGCGAAACAGTAGTAATTAAACGTGGATCTATTGGTTTAGGAATAATATAATTTCTTCCAAAAGAAACATTGCCTTCATTGTAAGCCAAGTTTACTATTTCTGGAACAGGTTCTTTTGCTAATTGTGCTAAAGCATAAACTGCAGCCAATTTCATTTCCTCCGTAATTTTTGTAGCACGTACATCCAATGCTCCTCTAAAAATATAAGGGAAACCCAAAACATTATTTACCTGATTGGGATAATCGCTCCGACCGGTAGCCATAATGATATCTGGCCTTGAAGCCATTGCCAATTCGTATGTGATTTCTGGATTTGGATTAGCCATTGCAAAAACAATACAATCTTTGTTCATGCTGCGCAACATCTCTTGAGAAACCACATCTGCCTTCGATAAACCCACAAACACATCGGCACCTTTCATTGCATCCTCTAATTTGTGTAAATCACGAGAGGTGGCAAATGGACGTTTGATATCATCAAGATTAGGATTGTCTGTTCTAATTACCCCTTTGCTATCACACATAATGAGGTTTTCTTGTTTAACTCCCAAAGCAAACATAATGCGTGCACAAGAAACAGCTGCAGCACCAGCACCATTGTAAACTACTTGTACGTCTTCTATTTTCTTTCCTACAATTTCTAAAGCATTCAACAAAGCAGCACCAGTAATAATTGCAGTACCATGTTGGTCATCATGCATAATTGGAATATTCAATTCCTCTTTTAAACGACGCTCTATTTCAAAACATTCTGGCGCTTTAATATCTTCTAAATTGATACCACCAAAAGTGCCTGAAATATTTTTAACTGTTCTAATAAATTCATCGGTGTCCTTCGTATCTATTTCAATGTCGAAAACATCAATATCTGCAAAGATTTTAAAAAGCACACCCTTTCCCTCCATAACAGGTTTTGATGCATCTGCACCAATATCTCCCAAGCCTAAAACTGCTGTACCATTGCTAATAACAGCTACTAAATTTCCTTTGGCCGTATACTTATAAATATCGTCTGGGTTTTCTGCAATAGCCAAACAAGGCTCAGCTACACCCGGAGAATAAGCCAAACTCAAATCACGTTGTGAATTGGTTGGTTTGGTAGGTACAACTGCTATTTTTCCTGGACGACCTTTGCTATGATATTTTAAAGCATCTTCTTTCAGTGAACTCATTCGTATAAATTATGTTTATTGGGTTCGATCCAACCCCATACAATATTAAAAAATTATAGGCCTATTTAAAATGACCTTTGTCAATGTTAATTTATTAGAAATTAGGCCTAATACTCATATCGGCGTAATAATCCAAAATATAATTTACAGCATCATCTGCTGTATCTACCAATTTAAATAAAAACAAATCATCAGGACTTACATTCTTTTCGCGTTCACACATCACCTGCTTGATCCAATCTATTAGCCCACCCCAAAACTCGGTACCAACTAACACTACAGGAAAATGTGCCACTTTATGGGTTTGAATTAAGGTCAATGATTCAAACAATTCATCCAAAGTTCCAAAACCACCTGGCATGGCTATAAATCCTTGGGCATATTTCACAAACATTACTTTACGCACAAAAAAGTAATCAAAATTTATATGCTTATCCCTGTCTATATATCTATTGAAAAACTGCTCAAAAGGCAACTCAATTCCTAAACCAACCGATTTACCACCTGCTTCAAAAGCTCCTTTATTTCCTGCTTCCATAATACCAGGGCCACCACCAGTTATTACACCAAAACCCGCATTAACAAGTTTTCGCGCAATTTCTTCTGCCATCAAATAATAGGGATGATCTTGTTTGGTTCGGGCCGAACCGAAAATTGATACACAAGGACCAATTTTACTCATCTTCTCAAAGCCCTCCACAAATTCGGCCATTATTTTAAAGGTAGCCCAGCTATCACTTACTTTAATTTCGGGCCAATCCTTTTTTTGAAAGGCACGTTTTATTCTCTCTTCTTCTATTGGATCTGTCATGTTGATGAAAAAAAATTAGTTGCTATTTTTTAAGCAATAAAAACCAAAAATAAAAATGCTTTTTTACTGTGATTTTAAGACAATAACTCTTTAAGAATGGTAGAAATCATTTTACCATCAGCTTTACCCGCAAGGGCTTTCATGGCCAATGGCATTACTTTACCAAAATCTGCAGCAGAACTTGCACCTGCCTCTTTTAAAACCTTTGTTAAAATTGCTTTCACCTCCACTTCATCCATTTGTTTAGGAAGATAGCGCTCAATAATTTCAAGTTCTTCTTGCTCAACTTTAGCTAAATCTTCACGATTATTTTGAACATAAATATCCAAAGATTCTTTGCGTTGTTTAGCCAATTTCATGAATATTTTTAATGCTGCCTCATCTGTTACAACTCCGTTTGCACCCGGCTCACTTGCCGCTAATAACAAGGCCGATTTTAAGCCTCGCAAAGCCCGCAATGCAATTTCCTCTTTCGCCTTCATTGCCGCAATTACATCGGCATTTATTTGTTCTTGTAATGTCATTCCTTATTTTTTAATGGTAGTCCATAGTTGATGAACCATAATTATTTTTATATCTGAATTTTAAAAATTCATACGCGCAAAAGACCAAGGAGAAATTAACTATTTCTTCTTTCCAACAAATTTTGCTCCTTTACCCAAGAAGAAAGAAAATGTATCACTTCTTAATCCTACACGTAATGTTTCCAATGGAATAATATCATTTGGCGCAATATTTCCCAAATTTACATTGGCACCAACCAATTTAATAAAATAGGTTTGCTGTGCCTTTTGTGGTGCTTCCCAAATAATTTTTTCTTCAGGAATTTTAGTCAAAATTTCTTGCACCAAACCCTCACGCACTTCCCCACTACTTCTATAAACACCAACATTTCCTGCCTCACGTGCTTCCGCAATTACTTTCCATGCACCTGCTTTTAATTCGGTTTGCATTAACTCTATCCATTGGTAAGGAGGAATAATTTTTTCAACGTCTTTACTTCCAACTTCGCTCAAAACCGTAACATGCTTGCTTAATTTTGATATGTAATCCAATTTCACATCATGTGGTAATTCTATAGAACCATCAGAAATTTCAGCATGCAACATGCCATACTTTTCTAATAGTCGGATATAATCTTCAAATTGATTTCTAACAATATATGCTTCAAATAAAGTACCCCCAAAATATACAATGATGCCATTTTCTTGGTACAATTTTATTTTAGACTCCAACATGGCCTTTGGCGTAACATAAGAAGTACCAAATCCCAATTTAACAATATCTACATAATCGCCACTTACAGAAATAAGATCTTCTGCTTCACGGTAACTTAATCCTTTATCCATTACCATGGTAAGACCTTTGTTTCTTGGTTTAGATGGACGTTCTGGAATTTGTTTTAATTTAAAATTCTTCATAATCTACTTATTTGTGCATTTGAGCCTTTTGCCCAAGCGGCAACAAAGGTATTCTTTCGGTATAAAAAAAGGAAATAAAAAGGCGCTCACTTTTGCGCCTCTCTGTAGGTCTCAATTAAGTTTAAAATATCCTGTACTTGCTTGAGCTGAGGAGCAATTTCAAATACCAAAAAATGGTCGGCAAAATTAAGACTCAAGGCTTTTTCAAAATAACGCAAAGCTTCTTTTGTTTGACCCAATCCATATAAGTAAACCAAAAGTCTGTAATAATATTGATGACAAGTTGGATCGAATATTAAACCTTCCATTACCAACTCTACCGCTTCATGTATATTGCCTTCATTGTATTTAACAAAACTCCAATCTAGGTATGCTTCCATCATACCAGGATCCATCTCTATCAGTTTTGCATAAATTTCTTCTGCTTCTTTTTTAAAGCCTTGTTTGTATTCACACTCACCTAAAATCAATAAGAATTCTGCATTTTCTGGCTCTAGTAATACTGCACGTTTAAAATGCTGCAAAGCATCCTTAAATAAACCTTCTTTTTCGTATGTAATGCCTATACCAAACCAAGCCTCAGCTAAATTAGGATTCATTTGCGCGGCCTTTTTATACTGCTCTCTAGCATCAACTATTTGCCCCAATCTTTCATAACAACCCGCTAGGTTGCAATAAGAAATACTATCGCCACCTTCTAATTTTATTACTTCTAAATATTCTTTTACGGCATCTTCAAACTTATCTAACTCCACCAAAGCATTGGCTTTATTGAACCTAGCAACAGAATAATCTTCATCAATTGCCAAGCAATAATCAAAGGCATCTATAGATTCTAAATGCGAACCCATTTTGCCGTAGGTTACACCTAAATTATACCAAGCACCAACATTATAAGGATCTATATCAATTAACTTATTAAGATATAACAATGATTCCTGGTAATTACCTACCAGATCATAACAATGCGCAAGTTCATAATAAGCCTGCTCTAATTCGGGTTCTTCGGCAATAATTATTTTAAAATATTTGGCCGCATACATATTTTCATCGCAATCATCATAGGCATAAGCTATTTCAAATAGCATGTCTAAACGCTCATCACAATGCATTAAAGCTCTTTCAAAATAGCCTTCTGCCTCCTCCAATTGATGCTGGTGAACACAAACCTCACCCTTTAACAAAAACAATTCTGGATTAAAGGGTTCATATAATTCGGCTCGATCCAATTCAATTTTAGCCTCTTCAAATTTCTCGAGCACCACATAAATTTCCGCTAATTTTATCCAAAAAGCAATGTAATTTGGATACAACTCCTTGCCAAAATCAACTGCATCTATTGCCTTTTTGTGCTTTTCTAACTGAATATAATAATCTATGATGCCCTCAATAGCCTCCGCATCGAAATAATCTTTTGTTTTATTTCGAATCATCTTCTCATAGCGTTGCACATTACTGCTAACCTCTTCCCCTAAAAAATCATTTCCATCCATACGCAGATTAATTACCTACCAAATTTAATTTTTCTCCAGCAACGGAAAAACAACAAAAGGTCAAATTTTTTCCAAATCTTTGAACATTCGAAAAATAATCATCCCCAAAAAATGAGAAAATACATCATTCTACTTGTTATAACGCTGTTTCAGGCAAATTTGTATGCACAAACTTTGCCAAAAAACCGCAGTCAGGCAAACTGGCAGCAAAAGGTAGATTACGTCATAAATGCACAACTTAACGTGAAAACCAAGACCTTAGATGCATTTGAAACCATTTCCTATTACAACCAAAGTGCAAACGAAATTACGGAAATTTATATGCATTTATGGCCAAATGCCTATAAAAATAGGAATACAGCCTACGCCAAACAAGATTTAGAAAATGGCAAAACCAATTTTTACTTTTCCGAACCCAAAGACCGCGGCTACATAGATAGCCTTGATTTTAAGGTAAATGGAGAAAAAGTGAAATGGGAATTAACTGAAAACATAGACATCGCTAAAATTACACTTAACCAAGCCTTAAAGCCAGGTCAAATGCTTCAATTGAGCACACCCTTCCACCTTAAAATTCCAAACGTTTTCTCAAGAGCGGGATTTGAAGATGGCATTTTTTGCATGACACAATGGTACCCAAAACCAGCAGTATATGACGTTAATGGTTGGAACCCGATGCCCTACTTAAACCAAGGAGAATTTTACAGTGAATTTGGGAAATACGATGTGAGCATTACGCTTCCAAAAAACTACGTATTGGCTGCCACAGGTGAGGTTCAGGACCTTAAGGAAAAACAATGGTGGTTGCAAAGATCCAAAAACCTAAAGGC
>CANFHJ010000009.1 GCA_947446605.1 Bacteroidota bacterium
CAAGCGCCAGAATGGTTTACCACTGCTCCGGCATTGGCTATTCCGAAGGCTTTGAAGTGGGCTGGCGTTGATATAAAAGATGTTGACTTTTTTGAATTGAATGAAGCGTTCTCAGTTGTAGGTTTAGCGAATACCCAAATTTTAGGAATTGATGCGCAGAAAGTAAATATCCGCGGAGGTGCAGTTGCCTTAGGACATCCATTGGGAAGTTCTGGTTCACGTATTGTGGTTTCTTTGGCACATATTTTAAAAGCTGAAGGTGGAAAATATGGTGTAACGGGTATTTGCAATGGTGGCGGTGGCGCTTCTGCTATTGTTATTGAAAATGTAAAATAATTAAATTGGTAAGTCCCGCATTAAAAATGCGGGACTTCCTTAATAAATCTATAGCCAATGAGACCATTTAAATTTTTGTTGATCCTATTGTTGTTTACAACGCAATTGCGTGCACAAAAAATTGATAGTCTTGCTATGGATTCACTGCGCGATTTTGAAGTGCGTTTAAGTGGATTGAGTTATAATATGGTGCGCAATTTTGATGAGGAAATGCGCATTACCTCGGGTAAGAATTTTATTCGTCAAATGGGCAGGGCACTAAGGGTAAATAATTCTTATTACTACCCATTTGATTCTTTGAAGAACCTGATGATCCTGCATTCGCCCGATGATATGTTCCGCATTTTTACTTGGAACGTGGCTACCAATGATGAGAAATTTAGGTATTTTGGGGTGATCCAAATGAACCCAAAGGCATTGGCTAAATTGAATAAAAAGGAATTGCTTTATGAAAACTTTTATCCATTAATTGACAGAAGTGATAGCATTGATAATTTCCTATTTAGAGAGGTAGATGCCAATCATTGGTTTGGGGCAGCCTATTATAAAATTCTAAAAACCACTTATAAAAAAGTAGATTATTATACCTTATTGGGTTGGGATGGCGCTGGTCCAGAAACAAACAGAAAAGTAGCAGATGTATTGCGTTTTAAAGATGGCAAGCCTTTGTTTGGTGCGCCTATTTTTGATTTAAAACGCAAAGCAAAATTTTGCAGAATGGTATTTGAATTTAATAACCAAGCCACTATGGCACTGCGTTACGATGAAAAGCGTAAGTATTTAATCTACGAAAATATAGTTCCTGATAAACCAGATAATGCAGCATTTTTTGAGCATTATTACCCAGATGGTAGCTTTGATTACCTTATTTGGAAAAATGGCATTTGGGAGAAGCAAAAAGGCTTCTTAGAAAATTAATTAATTTTTTGCAGCCCGCGAAAGCCTATCGTTGATGGCTCTTCCAAGGTGTTGGTTCGGAAAAGATTCTGCTATAATAATTTTTACTTGGCATTTTTCGGCCATTTTTAAAGCGGCAAATAGCTTTTGTGCGGCTTCCTCTATAATTCCTTCAGGAGATAAAATAAATTGATTTTGTGGCAGTAAATCAGGTTGGGCTTTTTGAAAACCTATAAAAGCAATTTCTGATTTGGCATACATTGAATAAAAATCTGCCGGTATTCCAATTCTTAGCGGTATGCTGGGTGCATAATGTTTGCTCAACATGCCTGGAGCCTCTGGATTTTCATTGTTGATGAGTTTACTCAAATCTAATTTTTGACCCAAAACATTTTCAATGGCTTCAATTGAAAGTCCGCCAAGGCGCAATAATTGAGGCTGCTCATTTACAAAAGAAACTATACTGGATTCCAAACCAATTTCACATTCTCCTCCTTCTAAAACAGCGCCAATTTGTTCGCCCAATTGTTCTTCTACATGTTGGGCGGTGGTTGGACTCACTGTGCCCGATAAATTAGCGCTGGGTGCAGCCAAAGGAAAATCTAAACTACTTAATAATTGTAGGGTAAGGGCATGATTTGGAATGCGAATGGCCACGCTAGAATGTCCAGCCGTAACAATATCTGGCACCCAATTAGATTTTGACACTACAAAGGTTATTGGTCCTGGAGAAAAGGCTGCTGCAAGTTTCAGCGCTGCTGCAGGAAGTTCAATCCCCCATGCTTTGAAGCGTTCAAGTGAATTGCTGTGTAATATGAGTGGGTTAAATTGCGGCCTGTTTTTTACCTCATAAATTTGCGCAATGGCATTACCATCAAAACCATTAGCTGCCAAGCCATAAACCGTTTCGGTTGGAATGGCCACTAATTGACCTTGGTTGAGCAAGGCAGCAGCATTGTGGTAATCGTGGATAATCATTGTCGTACAAAAATAGGCAAAAAAAAGACCTGCCTTCGCAAGTCTTTTTTTTTATTGGTATTCGCTTAAGAATTAAACCTAGGCGATACCACCAATTCTTTTGAACCAGGTGTATAAACATAAAAACCTTCGCCAGATTTAACGCCCAATATGCCTGCTGTAACCATGTTTACTAAAAGCGGACTAGGGGCATATTTGGTATCACCTAAGCCATCGTTTAATACATTCATAATTGCTAAGCAAACATCTAAACCAATAAAATCTGCCAATTGTAATGGTCCCATTGGGTGTGCCATTCCTAATTTCATAACAGTGTCAATTGATTCAACGTTACCCACACCGCTTTGCAAGCAAATGATGGCTTCATTGATCATGGGCATTAATATTCTATTTGCAATAAAACCCGCATAATCATTGGCAATTGCAGGAACTTTTCCAATAGCTTTTGAAAGGTTCGAAATTTTTTCGCTTACTTCTTTTGATGTTTTGTATCCATTGATAATTTCTACCAGTTTCATTAATGGCACTGGGTTCATAAAGTGCATGCCAATTACTTGCTCTGGACGTTTGGTTACTGCAGCAATTTGGGTAATAGAAATAGAGGAGGTATTAGAAGCCAAAATGCAATGTGCTGGGGCAAACTCATCAATTTGTTTGAAAATCTCTAGTTTAATATTTTTGTTTTCGCTTGCTGCCTCAACAATTAAATCTGCCTGGGTGCAGGCTTCTTTTAAGTTTGTATAGGTGGTAATATTGGCTAGGGTAGCGGCTTTAAGCTCTTCGCTGATACTGCCTTTGCTTACCATTCTATCCAAGTTTTTGCCAATGGTTTCAATGGCTTTTTTTAATTGTGCTTCGTTTACATCAATTAAATTTACTTGGTAATTGTTTTGGGCAAAAACATGCGCAATGCCATTGCCCATGGTGCCAGATCCTATTACAGTTATGTTCTTCATGTGTGTGCTAATGATTGGCAAAAGTAGAAAAGCAATTTTATAAAAAAAGGATTTTATTTAGCAAAACTTTCAAAGTCGGCCGGCGTATCAAAACTTTTAATAATTTTAGCCTCATTTGGTTCGACCCGAAATGGCTTTATACCCTTTAATATTTGCTGCAGCGAGTGCGTTCCTGCCCTATAAGCCTCCTCAATTAATTTCTTATTGGAAGGGTGGTAAACAGCCAAAACAGGTTCACTCATTTGGCTTTGTTTATTAAAATAACAAACGCTTTTATGGTTCGACCCAAATGCTGTTACTAATTTTTCAATGGCTGATTCATTGAGGTAGGGATAATCGCAAGCCAATAGTAAAATAGCGGCGTTGGGGTATGCCTGCATGGCACTTAATAAACCTGTCATTGGACCTGCATTTTCAAATTGCATTTCATCAAAAATGAACTTGTTTGTTCCTTTAAAATTGGAGGCATGTGTGGCCTTGCAAGATAACAATACCTCCAAATTTAAATTTTGGCACAAACTGCTAAGGTATTGGTATTGCGGCGTTTTGTGGTACTTAAGTAAGGCTTTGTTTTTGCCCATGCGCAAACTTTCGCCGCCACATAAAATAACAGCAATAATAGGAGGTGTTTTTTGCATGAATATAATAGTTAAACCAAGATGCCTGCCAATTGCCCTTTTACCACCATATCGTGGTCTATTTCTTGTAATTTAAATGGCATAATTTCATTTACCAAAGAAGGGTCGTAGGCCGTTTTTACTTTAATATAATTAGGCGTAAAGCCATGCATGGTATCGCCATCGTTTTCTATTTCCCAAAGCACGGGATAGGTTTTGCCTATATGTTGTTCATAGAAATGCCTGCGCTTTTTATCTGATAAAATATGCAGCATTTTACTACGTTCGTTGCGTTCTCTCAGTAAAACCTTGCCTGGCAATTTTTGCGCGGTGGTATTTGGACGTTCACTATAGGTGAATACATGTAAATACGAAATATCTAATTCGTTGAGGTAGTTGTAGGTTTCTAGAAAATGTTCCTTGGTTTCGCCAGGGTAACCTATTATTACATCAACGCCTATGCAGGCTTCGGGCATCAGTGCTTTTATTTTTTCAACTCTTGAAGTATACAATTGGGTTAAATATTTCCTACGCATGCTTTGCAACATTTCGTCGGAGCCAGATTGCAGAGGAATATGAAAATGAGGAACAATGGTTTTGCTTTTTGCCGTAAATTCTATGATTTCGTCGCTCAAAAGGTTTGGTTCAATGCTGCTAATACGCAAACGTTCTAGACCGTTTACCTGGTCCAAGGCTTGTAATAATTGAAAGAGGTTTTCTTTAGTGCCTGCGCCAAAATCGCCAGTATTTACGCCTGTTAACACAATTTCTTTGGTTCCTTGGGCAACAATTTCTTCTGCTTGTTTTACCACATTTGCAATGGTGTCGCTTCTGCTTTTTCCACGGGCTAATGGAATGGTGCAGAACGAACAAAAATAATCGCAGCCATCTTGTACTTTGAGGAAGGTTCGGGTTCTATCGCCAATAGAGTAGGAAGAGTGGTATTCTAAAACCTCCTTTATTTTGCCTTCTTTTATTTCTGCTTTGGCTTTTTTAGTACCATCGCCTATAAAATCTTGGATGTTGAATTTTTCTGCAGCTCCCAACACCAAATCAACGCCTTCAATATTGGCAATTTCCTGCGGTTTTAATTGCGCATAGCAGCCTATAATAGCCACAAATGCAGTTGGATTATGGCGCAAAGCTTCCTTCACAATTTTGCGGCAACGCCTATCGGCATGGTCGGTAACCGAACAAGTATTAATAACATATACATCTGCTCCTTCGTGGAATTCCACTTTTTGGTAGCCTTCTTCGCTTAATTTTCTGCCAATGGTAGAAGTTTCGGAGAAGTTGAGCTTACAGCCCAAGGTGTAAAATGCAAGTGTTTTCTGCATGCCGCGAAGATAGGAGATTTTTTAATTTTATACGCACCACCGCTCTTGAGCGGAAGGGTTTGGGCTTGAACCCTTGGCCAAAGCCCCTGGTTTTTAATTTTTTTTTGGTGCGATTAAACTTTTTAATTAAAGATGAATCGAATGATTAGAATTCAAATTAATTTGATAATTATTGTCTAATGAATAAATTTTCTTCAATGGCAGCTTTCCTTAAAAACATACCTGTGAAAGGGTGTTTTATTTTTCTCTTTTTGTTGTGTTTTCATAGCAACACACAAGCCCAAAACTATACTATTGTTTTGGGTCGGCCTACAGACAGTGCCATAACAATAAGTATTTTGTTTGATCAAAATGCGGATTATTACTTTAAATATGGAACGCAAACAGGCAACTATCCCAATACTACAAGTGGCTATGTTGCTGCTGCAGGTATGCCAGATGAGCGTAATCTTTCTGGCTTGATTAGTAATACCAAATACTATTATAAAGTCTATTATAAGGCAAGCGGCGCAAGCAATTACTTGGTATCAAATGAATATTCTTTTCAAACCTGCCGCGCCAAGGGAAGCACATTTACTTTTACATTAGAGGCCGATGAGCACCTTTATGATAAGAAAGGTGTGCAGAATATGTACCGGGTTACACTTGCAAATGAAGCGGCTGATAAGCCAGATTTTATGATGACGTTGGGTGATATTTTTGGGGATGACCATACCCCAAACACCACCAATAATTTTGAAATGGATTCTTTGCACAAGGCTTATAGACCTTTTCTTGGTTCTATTTGCCATTCTGTTCCATTTTATGTTTGTTTAGGAAATCATGAGGGTGAAAAGAAATATTATTTATTAAAAAATCCGCCCAATAACATTGCTGTTTATGGTACTTTGGCTAGAAAAAAATATTATCCAAACCCATATCCTAATGAGTTTTATACAGGTAATACCAATGCAGAATTATTTGGAATGGGTACGCCAGAAAACTATTATGCTTGGACATGGGGCGATGCATTATTTGTGGTTTTAGATGCTTATAGAGACGATAATGATACCACGCCTAAGCCGCATGGCTGGGATTGGACATTGGGTTTACCACAATATACTTGGCTCAAAAATACTTTAGAGGGAAGCACTGCTAAGTACAAATTTGTTTTTGCGCATCATATCAGCGGAGAAAATAGGGGAGGTAAATTGGTTGCACCACTAAATGAATGGGGTGGATACCAAACTGTAGGTGGTCAATATAATTTCCCTACTTACAGGCCAGGTTGGGCAAAGCCAATTCATCAATTATTTGTAGACAACAAAGTAAATATTTTCTTTCAGGGGCATGATCATTTATACGCCCATGAAGAATTGGATAATGTGGTTTACCAGGAAGTTCCTATGGCTGCAGACTCTACTTACAATATTGGGATGTTGGCAAATGCAGATGCCTATACAAAAGATACCTTAGAGGGAACGGGCCATATACGCGTTACGGTTTCGCCAGATTGCATTCAGGTAGATTTTGTTAGGGCTTATCTCCCGGCAGATACCGTTGGGGGAAAACACAGAAACGGAGAAATTGGCTTGACTTATAAACTTGGCGCTTGTGCCAGTTCTGGCATTAACAATTTGAATAGTTTGCAACAATTAACAGTTTATCCTAATCCTGCTATGGATGAAATTCATTGGACTATTCCTGATAACAGTTCTTTGATAAGTGCAAATTTGTTTAATTTAAATGGACAAGAATTGCTAAAAACAACTACCAATACATTAGATGTTTCGTCATTGGCAAATGGCATTTATATTCTAAAATTAGAAGCAGTTTCAGAAATAATTTCTCGGAAAATTGTGATTTCAAGGTGATGATTAGAAGAATTTTACTCCAATTAGTTTGTGTTTTTTTTCTTACAAATTCAAAAGCACAAACGGTTTTGCAATCCGAATTACTGGGAAGGCCAAGTAACTCGAGTGTATTGGTTCAAATGCATTTTTCTGATAGTGTGGAGGTTTTTGCAAAATACGGTAATTCGGCAGGCATCTATCCGAACCAAACTACATACATGCTTGTACCATCCGGAATGGTAGCCGAAATAATTATGAATGGATTACTAGCTGATACTAAATATTTTTATAGAATTTCTTATAGAAAACCTGGAGCTCCTAATTTCATTGAAAGGGCGGAGCATAGTTTCCACACCCAAAGAGTAAAAGGACAAACATTTACATTCACGGTTCAAGCAGATCCTCATTTGGATGCAAGCAGTGATTCTGCCTTGTATAGAATTGCACTAAATAATCAATTATTGGATCAGCCTGATTTTATGATTGATTTGGGTGATTTTTTAATGACAGATAAACTTCGAAATAGTTCAAACGTAGTGCCCAGAGATACCATTACTTATCGTGCAAAATTATTACGATCTTATTATGAAAGTATTGGACATAGTGTTCCAATATACATTGCACTTGGAAATCATGAAGGCGAAGCAGGCTGGTATAATGTGGGTGGAGCAAATAATATTGCTGTTTGGAATACTATTGATAGAAAGAAGTTTTTCCCAAATCCAATTCCAGATAATTTTTACACTGGTGATACCATTGCATACCCAAATGTTGGCATAAGGCAGGCAAACTATGCATGGACATGGGGAGATGCATTGTTTATTGTGGTTGATCCATATTGGTTTACAAATCCAAAGCCAGATTCTTTAAATGGCTGGCGGTGGACGCTCGGTAAGCAGCAATATGATTGGCTGAAGACAACCTTAGAAAAAAGTAATGCTAGCTACAAATTTGTTTTTTCTCACCAAATAATAGGAGGCGATCCTGAAGGGCGTGGTGGGGTAGAATATGCCAATTTATACGAATGGGGAGGTGAAAATAAAAATGGTGGCTATGCATTTGCCGCTAACAGACCTGGTTGGTATAAACCAATAAAAGATCTTCTAACAGAGCACCATGTCAACATATTTTTTCATGGGCATGATCATTTTTTTGGAAAGCAACAAAAGGAATGTATGGTATACCAAGAAACACCCCAACCTAGTTTGCCACAATTTACAAATGCTTTGCAGGCGGCAACCTATGGTTATTTGGAGGGGCAAATATTGCCCAATTCTGGTCATTTACGCATCACAGTAAGTCCAGGAGGAATTCAAACCGATTATGTTAGAGCATATAAGCCTTCTAACGAAACTGCAAACCGCCATAATCGAGATATTTCTGCTACCTATTTTATAGGAAAGGTAAACTGTTACGACTCTCTTACTGGACTAATTCCAACTTTATGGAATACAAATTATACGGATGAATTGGTTTATCCAAATCCATTTACAGCAGATGTGCAAATTGAATTTACCTTAAAAAATCCTGATGTATTAAATGTTGATATATTAGATTCCTATGGCAAATTGGTTCGAACCTTACTGAATAATAGTTCCGTTCCCACGGGTAGTTTTAGGATTCTTTGGGATGGAAAATCCACTGCAGGTGATGAGCTTCCTGCAGGTGTTTATTATTACAAAATAAACGGTAAATATTTGGGAAATGTAAGTGGGAAAATGCTAATAAATAGATAGAAGTTAGTAAACCATTTTTAATAAAATAATTTTATGAAAACAAGCAAAAAGCATTTTGGCGTATTAATGGTTTGTTGTTTTTTTACATTTTCAGTAATGGCTCAGAAGGTTCTTAAATATAGAATTCCTGCAACTGGCCAAATAATTTCTTATACCAATATTCTGGGAGAAGATGCAGATAATATCAATAATCCAATCTCCTTAACAGATAATGGAAATGGTACCATTAGTGATAATAATAATTTATTAATGTGGCAAAAAGTTTGCGTTGGTGATTTTACAATAGAACAAGCACAAGAATACGTGAGGCAATTAAATTTGGGCGGTTTTACAGATTGGCGTTTGCCAAGTGGTCAAGAATTACTTAGCATCAATCATTTTGATCATATAAATCCTGCAATTGATACCACATTTTTTACCAAAACTATTGCGGAATATTGGTGGACAAATGAGCGACGTGCCGATGATACTTCAAAGGTTTGGGCTGTTAATGCAGGTGGTGGAATAGGAGCACATCCTAAAATAGAAGCCCTTGCAGCTGGTGGTACCAAACATTTTTGGGTTCGGGCAGTAAGAAATTTAGTAAGTACCACCTTTTCAATGCCTCATTTTACAGATAATGTCAATGGAACTATAACCGATAATTTTACGGGCTTAATTTGGCAAAAAGGAATAGAAAATAAAACTTTTACATGGGATTCTGCGCTTATGATGGCTAATTCCTTTTCTCTTGCGGGGTATTCTGATTGGCGTCTGCCAACCATTAAAGAATTGCAATCCTTAAATGATCCTCAATTGGTAAATCCATCTTTTGAGAAAACTGCCTTTTCCAATTTATTGGTAGGAGATTATTGGTCGGCGACAACGCTTTTTAATACACCAAGCAAGGCATGGGATATCAACAATCAATTTGGAATTGTTACGCAACATGATAAAACAACAAGAGAGCATGTAATTTTGGTTAGAGGTGGTATTGATCCCAATAATTTGCATTTTACTGAGGCAAATATTCCCGGAGGAACCTATGCCATGGGTGACCATTTTGGTTTTGTTGATCCAAGTCACCCAAGCGATGAACTTCCAATTCATACAGTTACGGTTGATTCTTTTAATATGGCAAAAACCGAGGTGAGTAATGAGCAATTTTTGGCATTTTTAAACAGCCAGCTGTTAACAGGAAAAATTGAGGTTCGTAATAATTTGGTTTATCGAAAGGGTGATACAAATATTTATTGTTATACCAATGCATTGGGTTCATATTATAGCATAGCCTATAATGGAAAATATTTTAGTATGAAAGACCAACGTTTAATGCATCCAATGGTTGGAGTAAATTGGTTTGGTTGCATTGCATTTTGCAATTGGCTTAGTGAAAAATGGGGTTTAGATACTTGTTATAACCTAGTTACGGGTATTTGTGATTTCACAAAAAACGGTTACCGATTGCCCACAGAGGCCGAGTGGGAATGGGCGGCGCGTGGCGGACATACAAATCCTTATTTTAATTATTGCAAGGGAAACTTTCTTGATACCACAATGGCAAATTTGTCTTCTTCGGGAGATCCATATGAGGCAGGTACTTATCCTCAAACAACGCCATGTGGTTTTTATAACGGTTCGAACCGAACCAAAAGCGATTACAATTGGCCATCAACTAGAATAAGTTACCAAACGGCTATTGGTATAAATGATTTTGGATTAATGGATATGCAGGGTAATGTTTGGGAGTTAATTAATGATTGGTATGGACAGGATTATTATAGCAAAAGTGAAGCGCTTAATCCTAAAGGTCCAAACGTAGGTTTTATTATGCCTGATGGTAAGCCATACAGGGGCATGCGTGGAGGTAATTGGTATAATGGTTTAGTGGTTAATGGTATTAGTGATGGTCATTCTCGCGTTTCAAATAGAAATCCTTCCTATTACAGAGGTCCGCAAGATCCCAATCACCCTTATTACCATATTGGATTTAGGGTGGCAAGAAAGTTAGGCAAATTAAATACTGGCATATCAGATAATATAATTAATGAAAATAAACCTGCTGTAATTGCCTTTCCAAATCCATTTGCCAAAACAGTTGAAATTAGGATTTTAAACCAAAACAATCAGCATGCAGATTTGCAAATTTATAATCAATTTGGTGAGCTAGTTTATAAGCTTCAATATTCAAATGATAAGGCGCAAACTGCCAATTTTATTTGGGATGCAGAAGGGATGCAAAATGGAATTTATTTTTATATAGTTAAAACATTGACAGGTACTTTTTGTGGAAAAATCATACTAGATAAATAATATTATTATGAGAAAATTAATAATCCTAATTTCTTTTGCTGTTGCAACAATAAGTGCTAATGCACAAGAAAATTTTTACACATCTACTGAAACAAAATATTGGGATGCTACCAAAACGTATACCGGTTATACTTTGTTTGGTACCCGAGGTGTTTCATACTTGATAGACATGGAGGGACATGTAGTTCATACTTGGAACATTGGTACAAATCCAAGATTTACAGAAGGTGGTACATTATTGGATGCCGTAGGTGGGAATCCTAGTAACCAAAACCAATGGAAAGAATTGGATTGGAAGGGTAATACCCTTTGGTCATATACCGAAACACGAAGTAATTATCATGGACACCATGATTTTGTAAAAATATATAACCCAGAATTGGGTGATTCTACCTTTATGTTTATTGCCAATAAAGATTTAACAGCACAACAATGTTTGGATGCGGGTTGCGATCCTGCCAATAATTATACTGGCGCTCAAATGGATGCAATTGTGGAAGTAAATAAGCAAGGTGTAGTAATATGGGAATGGTGTTTTTTTGATCACGTAGTGCAAGATTTAAATACATCAAAATCAACTTTTGGTGTTATTGCAAATACCCCTGGAAGAATTAATTTAAACATTCCAGGTAATCCGGTGAAGAGTGATTGGATGCATTGTAATTCGATGGATTATAATCAAAAATTAAACATGGTGGTCATTAATTCTGTGCATGGAGAATTTTATGTTGTTGACCATGGTAAAACGTTTGTTCCCAATAATCCAGATAGCAGTAAATTACTTGCTGCAAGCAGCCTGGGAGATTTTGTTTATCGATTTGGGGATCCTGCAAAATATAATAGAGGTAACCCTCCTTCAGTTGTTACCAATTGGGAGAAATCTACTACCGGCCATAAACAAATTGGTGGAGCACATAATATCCAATGGATTAGACCCGGTTTGCCAGGTGAAGGGAATTTTATGGTGTTTAACAATGCCGAAAATTTATTTGAATTAACTCCTCAATCTTATATTGTTGAAATTAACCCCTATCTTAATTCAAGTGGTGTAAATACAGCAAATTTTGTAAATCCACCAGATGCCGGATACAACGTTTTATTGCCTTCAAATATGAATTTAATGAAGGAGAAAAAGAACATTTCAAAACAAATTGTATGGATGTTCTCAAGTAAAAACAATACCAGCTTTTACAGTACAATAGGTTCAAGCGCGCAACGTTTGCCAAACGGAAATACCTTGGTTTGTTCCATGAACGATGGTCATTTTTTTGAGGTTAAACCATCAGATACAAGTGTAGTTTGGGAGTATATTAATCCAATGACAAGAGATGGTGTTAAACGCGTAAAGGTTGATAATTATCCAACATATAATGGCGTATTTAGGGCTTATAGATATACGGCTGAACACCCAGCATTAGTTGGTCAAGCGCTTACTCCCGGAAATACTATGACTGGGGCTACTCCCAATTATTTTGTTCCAGCAGATTTATTATTAGCGGTTCAGCCGCATAACCATGATGATAATACAGAAATAGATAACACCAATTATCCCAATCCATTTAGTATAAATACTAATATTTCTTTTCATATTGAAAATCCTGCTGCTGTTGAAATACTTATTTATGATGATGCAGGAAATTTGGTAAGAAATTTATTGAATAAAAATTTAATAAGTGGCGATCACAATTTTGTATGGGATGCATGCAATGGAAATGGAAATACTGTTGCGGAAGGCAGTTATTATTATATTTTAAAGGTAAATCAACAAACCATCAGTAAAAAAATTATTCATATTCAATAATTCTAAATTTATGAAAACTTACTTCACAATAAAGAAAAATATAAGTTTTTTTATTACTTTATTCAGCATTCAAATGGCCTTTGCACAAACTAAGACCATGGGCGTTTTTGTTAATGATTCGGCCAATGTATTTAAAGGCTATACGCTTTTTGCTCCTAAACAAAATACCATGACTTATTTAATCAATAACGATGGCAGAATCATGCATCAGTGGACCAAAAGTACCTGGGCGCCTGGGCAGGCCGTTTATTTATTAGAAAATGGAAATTTATTGAGAACCTGTATGACCAAAGGTAACTTAGGTACAGGTGGTGGAGAAGGTGGTAGAATTGAGGAGTACAGTTGGAACGACAGTTTGGTTTGGTCTATGGATTACTCTACATCAACCTATATGCAGCACCACGATATAAAGAAATTGCCAAATGGAAATATAATTATGTTGGTAGTTGAAAAGAAAACTTGGGCGCAATTGGTTGCATTTGGTTTTGATACAGCCCAATTTCAGCCAGATATCAAACAAAAGGGTTTTATGTTGCCCGATTGTGTTATAGAAATTAAGCCTACATATCCCACTGGGGGAACAGTTGTTTGGGAATGGCATGTCTTTGATCACCTCATTCAAAACCATGATAGCACAAAATTAAATTATGGCGTTCCTTCTCAACACCCAGAATTAATTGATGCAGCAGGCGACCATAGGGTTTTACCGCTTTTTTGGAATCATATGAATTCAATAGATTATAATGCAGTCTTAGATCAAATTTCATTAAGCGTTAGGGGTAACAGTGAACTTTGGTTAATTGATCATAGCACCTCATTAGCTCAATCAAGTTCTCATTCTGGCGGAAAGCGTGGCAAGGGCGGTGATTTATTATTTAGATGGGGAAATCCCTTAACTTATGGAAGAGGTACCGTAAGTACTCAAACATTTTTTGAACAACATGATGCTGAATGGATTCACAGTGATTGTCCCGGTGCCGGACATTTAATGGCTTTTAATAATGGTGTAAATCGAAATTATTCATCAGTCGAAGAAATTGTTCCGGCTATAGACTCAGCTGGCAATTACAGTATTGTTGGGAATAATCCATTTGGTCCTTCAAGTAGCATTTGGTCATACAAAGCTAATCCACCAGCCTCCATGTACGCCCATGATATTTCCGGTGCTCAAAGATTGCAAAATGGAAATACAATTATTTGCACTGGACCAAATGGAACACTGTACGAAGTTACAAATTCAGGAAATGTAGTTTGGAAATATGTTAGTCCTGTAGACGATAAAGGTCCGTTGAGTCAAGGAGATTCAATACCACATAACCCAGTTAGGCCCGAAGAAACAATGAATTCGATTTTTAGGGTCTATAAGTATCCATATAATTATCCTGCATTCGCAGGAAAAACTTTAATTGCGGGTGAATTAATTGAGAAATATTCAACTGGTTTTAAAGAATCAATAACAGCAGATGTTTTTAAAATATTTCCGAACCCAAGCGCTGGTGAAATTTATTTTGAAAATAATTTTGGGAACCATAAAATTTCAAAGGTTGAAATATTAGATATATCTGGCAGAGTTTTGGAAGTATTTTATGCCGAACCCAATTCCTCTATTGAAAAAATAAATTTGAGTGGTAAGGCGAGTGGCTTGTTACAAATAAATATTTCTACACAGGATCATATTTTTACTTACCGAATAATAGTAAAGTAATTTAGGTTTTTTATTAATTGGTTTAATTTTCTTAGCGCCTTATCAAAAGCAATCATTCAAAAAAAAATATTAAATTTGCCTTGATGCAAAAAATATTTTACAGCTTAACTTTTTTGCTTTTGCAAATAGGTTTGGTAATGCCTTTAGCGGCGCAGCAAAAAGGAGAACCATTTGAGGGGATTGATGCTACTTGGCAAAATGGAAGTGATAGACGCGATTCTTCTGTGTTTAAGGAGATGAAATACTTTACGCCAAATATTTTGTTGGATGTAAATTATACCTATTCATTTAATAATCCAAATGATAATACCGTAGTTGGTTCTACCGCTCTGGCACGCAACAATGAGGTGCAATTGTCTGCTTTGCATTTTGGTGGTGATTTTAATTACAATGGGGCGCATGCGCATTTTATGACACAATTTGGAACGCGTTCAGCTTTGGTTCCTCGCAATGATTACAGTGTATATAGAGGTCAATACCAAATGGCTAATATTTATAAATATTTAAGTGAGGCCTATGCTGGTTACCATTTTAATAAAATGTATGGAATAAATATTGATGCAGGTTTATTTATGTCTTATTTGGGATTAAACTCCTATTACCAGGCCGAAAACTGGGAATACCAAGCCTCTTTTACTTCCGATAATACCCCATGGTTTTTTAATGGTTTGAGGGTGCAAATGTTTGTCACCAAACACCTCAAAATTGAACCATGGCTCATCAATGGTTGGCAAAGTTATGGCAGGTTTAATAAAATGCCAGGTTTTGGAGCCAATATTACTTATAACCCCAGTAGTAATTTTAAAATTCTTACCAACGATTATTATGGAACTGATGCTGCAGGAATTCCTTCTCGTAAGCGTTTTCATTCAGACAATAGTTTATTGTTACGTTATTTAAACAAACCAACTGCAAAAGGAATTAGTCGCATGGCTTTCTCTTTAACGGGCGATTTTGGATTTGAAAAAGGTGGAGGAGTAAATGGTTTCAAAAAAGGAGATTCAACCCAAGGTCCTGCACAATATTTTGCCAGCTTAATGTTTTATAACCGCGTTTGGTTCGGCCAAAATAAATTTGCATGGACACTTGGAGGTGGGCTAATGACAAACCCTGGCAGGTATTTGGTGTTATGCCCAACAGGCCAGGCAAGTCCTTTGCCAAACCCAAACAACCCAACGCAAACTGAAGGAGCATTTCCATACAGTGCCAATCCGGGCGATGAATTTAAAGGTTGGGATGCCTCAACAAATTTTGATTGGATGCCCAATCAAAGTATAACATTTAGAATAGAATATGTACACCGTCATAGCAATGTGCCTTACTTTGCTGGTAAGGGCGGTGTTACAAGCCAAACAGGTTATTCAACCAGTGTTTTGGATCCCAATTGGCGACCAGATTTAGTGAAAAATGAAGACCGAATAATTCTAGCTATGTTGTTTAGAATTTAATTAGGGTACAATTGTTAAATCATATTTTTCTAATAAGCCCGCAAGACCTTGTTGCGAGAATTTTGCTTTCTTCATGCGGTTTTCTTCTGGGTTAATTCTATAGTTGAATGCGCTACTAAAATCAGCTTTCTCTAAGTTACAACGGTCAAAGGTTGCGCCCAATAAATCACACTCGGTAAAAACCGCTTGCGTTAAATCTGCCTCTGTAAAATCTACTTCGTGTAAACTACAATTATTGAATTTTATTTTCTTCAATTGCAATTTGTAGAATGAAGAAACATTTAAAAAGCAATGGTTGAACCCAACGCTAAATAAAAAAGAATTGCAATTTTCAAATGGCAAGCCAAGTAATTTGCATGTTTTAAATTGGGTTTCTCTAAAGGCGGTCTGACTAATTTTAGCCAAGCTCATGTTGCATTGAATAAATTCGCATTCGCTAAAAATAATTCCAGACAAATCTGCTTTTTCCATCAAGCAATCAACAAAAGTGCATTGCTCGTATTCGCCTTTTTCCATAGCCTGAGCGGTAAAATCTATTTTCTCAAAACGTTCGTTATGACGGTATGCTTTAGTCATTTTTTATGCCATTAATTAAATTTTTAATTCTCATCAATCCAACTTCAAACTCAAACCAATTCTTCTTCGAACTAAATCTATTTCTACCACTTTTACCAATACCTGTTGTTGTAGTTTTACTATTTCATTGGGGTCACTCACATAGCGGTTTGCCATTTGTGAAATATGTACCATTCCATCTTGCTTTACGCCAATATCTACAAAACAACCAAACTTGGTTATGTTACTTACTATGCCAGGTAATACCATGCCCACACTTAATTCCTCCGGTTTTTTATAAACCGAAAAAGAAAAGCTTTTCAAAGTATCCCTTGGATCGAGCCCAGGCTTTGCAAGCTCTTTTAAAATATCTGTAATAGTAGGTAAGCCAGCTTGCGCACTTACATATTTGCTGGGCTCAATTTTCTTCCGTAATCCTTCGTCTTTCAACAAATCTGCTACCTCACAGCCTTGGTCTTTTGCCATGGCCTCTACAATGGCATAACTTTCTGGATGCACTGCGCTATTGTCTAATGGGTTTTTTGCTTGCGCTATTCTTAAAAAACCTGCGCATTGTTCAAATGCTTTTTCACCCAAACGAGGCACTTTTTTTAATTGTGTTCGGCTCTTAAATGCACCATGTTCATTTCTGTATTGAACAATGTTTTGGGCCGTTTGTGCACCTAAACCAGAAACATGCATCAACAAACTTTTACTGGCACTGTTTAAATTTACACCTACTTTATTTACGCAACTTTCTACAACGCTATCCAAACGTTCTTTCAATTTTTGTTGGTCAACATCATGTTGGTATTGTCCCACACCAATAGATTTTGCATCTATTTTCACCAACTCTGCCAAGGGGTCTGCCAATCGTCGGCCTATTGATACCGCCCCGCGCACCGTTAAATCCTTATCTGGAAATTCTTCTCTTGCAATTTCAGATGCAGAATAAATGGAGGCACCACTTTCATTTACCAGAAATATTTCAGGGACTTTTTCAAACGCAATAGATTTTACCAATTCCTCCGTTTCCCTGCCTGCTGTTCCGTTTCCAATGGCAATGGCTTCACATTTATAGGTTCGAACCAAATGCTCAAGGCTTGCAATAGACTTTGAAATTTCTCTTTGAGGTTCATGCGGATAGATTACGGAATCATGCAACAAAGTGCCTTCTTCATTTAAACAAACCACCTTGCATCCCGACCTAAAACCTGGGTCAATAGCCAATAATCTTTTATTCCCCAAAGGGGCTGCCAAGAGCAATTGACGAAGGTTTTCGGCAAATACATGGATGGCCTCTTCATCTGCTTTTGCCTTTGCCAAATTTCTAAATTCTGTTTCAATGGCAGGGGCAATCAATCGCTTATAAGAATCTTTAATTGCCAAAGCAATTTGTTCACCAGCATCTGTTTTTCTTTTGATATAATAGTTTTCAATTTTCTCTAAACACAATTCCGTATCAGGTTCAATACTGAGTTTTAAAAATCCTTCTTCTTCACCTCTAAACAATGCTAAAATTCTATGTGAAGGACTGTTTTTAAGCGCTTCTTGGTAATTAAAATAGTCTTGGTATTTGGCAGCTTCTTGTTCTTTTCCTTTTGCAAGTTTGCTATAAAATACTGCTTGTTTCTCAAATTGAAAACGCATCATCGATCTAATGTTTGCATCTTCACTTACCCATTCGGCAATAATATCACGTGCACCTTGTAATGCAGCTTCTTCACTTATAATATTCCCTTTTACAAACCTACTTGCCTCTCTAAAAACATCTTGGTAAGGTTCTTTTACAAGCCAAGCTGCTAGCGGTTCTAAGCCATTTTCTCTAGCAGTACTCGCTTTAGTTTTACGCTTGGGTTTATAAGGTAAAAATAAATCTTCCAATAAATTGGCATCCAAACAATCTGCAATGCTTTGTGCCAATGCCGGACTTAATTTCCCTGCCTCCTCAATGGTACTCAAAATATATTCTTTGCGCTTTTGTAAGGCAGTAAATTTTTGCAGCGCTAACCTAATATTTTCAATAGCTACCTCATCTAATCCTTGTGTAATTTCCTTGCGGTACCTTGCAATAAAGGGCACAGTAGCTCCTTCCTCTATAAGTTTAATTGTTGCTACACACTGTTTTTCCGAAATGCCACATTGCCTAGATACGGCTTTTATAATAAACTGATCTTCCATTCTTAGCGCAATTATAAGCATTTGAATGGATTGCTTAACTTACAAAAAATACATGCTTGGTTACCAATAATTATTTTATAATTAAGACAATTTTAAGCAACTTCTTGAGCTAAATTAGTATCTTCCCATTGTAAACTCGGCGCATGAAAAGAACCTTACTCTTTTTTTCTTTATTGTTTCCTCTTCTTTTGCAAGCGCAAAATTGCAAAATAAATGTTGCCACCCACAAGGTTTGTTTGGGCAATACCCTTTTATTTACAACTACTTTTGATGCAGGTTTAACCGCAACTTCTTACAGTTGGAATTTTGGTAATGCCGCTACCAGCAGCCAATCTACACCTGTTTACCAATACCCTGCCCGTGGAATTTTTATTCCAAGTGTTACCATCAATTTTTCAAATTCCACCTCCTGCACAGTTACTGGTGATACCATTCGGGTGGTAGATAATCCCAAGGCAGATTTTGCCATCACCACTGCACTCACCCAATGCTTTAATAACAACCTCACTTGTATGTGGGATAAAACAAAAGTGGGGCTAGACAATGCGCCCATTGCTTCTCGCTTGTTTCTTTTTGGCGATGGCGATTTTAGCACACAAACACCTGGTACAGGAGACACCATTTGCCACAATTACCCTAATCCTTTAGGGGGTGTTTATACTTTGGTTTTGGAGGTTACAGACACAAACAATTGCATGTCGCGCAAAGAAGTAACCAATGTTATTACGGTTTACTCTAAAATGCAGGAAGTGAGTTTTAGAACCAATTACGTAACCCAATGCGGAAAAACGCCTGCCTTGTTTACCAATACCAGTAAAATTCCTTTAGGACAAATTGCAAAATATACATGGGATTTTGGTGATGGTACTACTGCAACTTCGCCATGGACAGGTTTCACGCATCTCTATACCACAACAGGTATTTTTACTGCAAGCCTTGCCGTGGAAGATAAAAATGGTTGCAGAGACACCTTTAGGGTATACCCTGCCGCAGAAAATTATTTGATAGATAGCACCATTTATTTGAACGCCACCTCTATGTGCTATTACCACAATGGCTTTAGGGTTCGATCCAATAATTTTTACCCAGGTGCCTCCACTATTTATTGGGCTTATTACAAAGTAGGAAATCCAACCCGCTTAGATACCATTACAGGGAATTTATATACAGATACAGTCAATTTTACAGATTGTGGCGAATACCAAATTCGTATGTATGTTAAATTAGGAAATTGCTTTGTACGTTCAGATACCATTGTTAAAGTATTTGGTCCTAAATCTGTGATAGAAACAGCTGCAGATGCCATTATCAATAGCATTCAATGTGAGGTGCATGACACGGTTTTGTTTAGAACACCAATTGGCGATCACTCATGTTTTTACAATAACAGCAATGTAAAATGGTTCTGGGATTTTAATGATGGCTTTGCACCGCAGTGTACCACCGATACCAAACTCAACCAAAACGTGGGCATGAATTGCAATTTTAGTAGAGACAGTATCAATGTGCGGCATGCCTATAAACCGGGTGAAGACAAATGTTATTACCCCAAATTAATATTAACAGATATTGTTACTGGTTGTACCGATACAAGCAAGGCTGCTATGAAATTAACACAACCAGATGCCGGCTGGGATAGCCTTTCTACACCCATTCGCAGGGGTTTATATTACTCGCCTCCAAAGCCTTGTTTGAACCAAAATATTACTTTTTACCTCGACCAAACCTTGCCTAAATGTGGAAGAGAAAATGTTTGGTTTATGCCAGATTCTGTTTGTCCAAATGCCACTTGGATTAAAATAGATTCGAGCTTAAATATGTTTGGTCATAACTATACCAGCACTTGCGATCCTAAGGGTTATGTAACGGTAGGACTCATTATTAAAAACGGAAAAGATAAAAATGGCAACGATTGTTATGATACGGCTTGGTACCATAATATGTTTAAATTTTTCCCAATATTGCCAGCGTTTACGGCGGTTCGAACCAATACCGGTTGCGGGCCATGGACTTTTAAATTGTCTTTAAATGATTCCATTCAAGACAGTATTAAAACCGTAACTTTTAATTTTGGAGCAACAGGCGGACTCAAACAAATTACTTTAGGAATAAATGATTCCATTATTCCAAGTCAGTATTTTACTTATACCAAACAAGGCATTTACCAAATAACTGTTTCCTTGGTAAATACCAGGGGTTGTGCATTGGCAAGTTCAATGTTTGTATACTTAGGTTTCTCTGCCAATTTCACCCCAGCTAAACCTATTATTTGTTTGTATGATAGTCTGGTGCTCACAGATAATATTAAGTATTATAGCAGTCCAACTTTATTTTGGCGCGACTCGCTGCGGGCAAAAGCAGGCAAAGAAAATATTATTTGGGATTATGGCGATGGCCGTGGATTTGTGCAAACGGGTTCATTGCCAAAATGGAAATACACGCGTGTAGGTAATTATAAACTGCGCATGATTGCCATAGATAGCCTCGGTTGCCGAGATACCTTTAGCTTTTCAACGCCTGTAAAAGTTGTAGATGTAGACGCCCGCATCAAAGCAATGCAGCCAAGGTATTTATGCGCTCCGCAGGTTTTATCATTCACAGATTTGTCTGCGTACATAGATTCAAGTAGCCTTTACAACCAAGCACCTTATGATACCCTTCGCTACTGGACATGGGATTTTGGCGATAACAAAATAAAAAGTTTGTTGCAAAATCCTGTGCATGATTTTACTGCCAACGGAACCTACCTGGTTAAGTTGATTGCGCAAACCAGCAAGGGTTGCATAGATTCAGCCACCGTGCCAATTTGGATTGATGGTCCGCGTCCTAAATTTAATATTGTTTCAGATACTGTAGGTTGTGCTCCGTTTTTATTGAACCTAAAAAATACTACTGGCTATCCATTGGTGAATTGGATTTGGTATTTCCGCGACCAAAACAATGCAACGGCCAGTACCCAATTAGATACCAATGTTACCCATGTGTATACCAAAGGGGGTGTCTATAAAATTTATTTGGTAGGAGAGGATACCATTTTTAATCCTATGTCTGGTCAATACAAAACCTGCATTTCAGTATTTCCAGATTCAATGAATGTCAATTCTCCGGTTCGAACCATCCGTGTAATTGACCCAATTCGCGCAGGCCTTACCGCGCCAGATACTGTTTGTATTGGTATTCCATTTAGTATGTCGGCACATCCAGAAAAATTGGTGCCAGGCTTTGCTTGGTATTTTGGCGATACCAGTAAAATAAAACAGACATTATATCCAGATACCGTAGTTAAATATACCTACAACAATTTAGGTACTTATCGCGTAAAAATGTATCCATTAATGGCAGGTGTGCAATGCACAGATACAGCGGTAAAAGATATTACAGTAGCAACCGTAAAAGCAGATTTTGATATGGATCAATCTGAATTGCCCATTGTTAAATTTACCAATAAATCAATTGCCGCAACACGTTACGAATGGGATTTTGGGCAACCAAGAAGTGGTTCAAAAAATAGCAGTACCTTAGAAAATCCTACACATAGTTATATTGGCGATTCTGGGTCATTTGTGGTTTGTTTAAAAGCTTTTAATAACCAAGATTGTTGGGACAGTGTTTGTAAAAGAACTTTGCCTGCAGAAATGCACCTTACTATTCCAAATGTATTTACTCCTAACAATGATGGCAACAACGATGCCTATGACATTGATATTTTAGGTTATCAATTATATAGTTTGGTTATTTATAACCGTTGGGGAAATAAGGTTTTTGAAAGTGAAAAAGATGGTTTTGGTGTAGATGAAAATAATTGGAATGGGCGCAATTTTAATATTGGTTTAGAATGCCCTGAGGGAGTCTACTTCTTTATCTTCAAATACCAAATGAATAACCAAACCACACCTAAATTGGTGAATGGTACCATTACACTCCTAAGAAATGATTAAGGGGAATTTGAATGATGAATGATGAATGATGAATGATGAATGTTGAATGTTGAATGTTGAATGATGAAATGACTTGCTAATATTAATGCGTTTCTTCAAGTATTATGCAATTCATAATTTATAATTCATAATTTTAAAAAGGGTATCCTACGCCAAAATTAAAAATGGTATTTTGCCACAGAAGGGCAGGGTCGTATTTGTTTAAAATATAGCGGCTTCCCATTGGTTTTCTTGGGTCCATTATTGGAAATGAAGCATCTACACGAATAATCAAAAAATCTAAATTTAAACGTAAACCAGCGCCAGTTCCTATGGCCAATTGCTGGTAAAAAGAATTGAGGTGAAACACGGCATCTCTTCTTCCATCATCCTTAATACGCCATATGTTTCCGGCATCTACAAATATGGCGCCTTCTAGAAATTTATTGTAAATATTAAAACGCAATTCCACGTTTGCCTCTAAACGCACATCGCCACTTCTATCTAAGTTACCAATGGTATCATACGAACCAGGCCCAATAGAACGAGGTAAAAATGCCCTAATACTGTTTGCGCCACCCGTAAAAAAACGTCTATCGAAAGGCACGTAATTAGGAGAATTTCCAAAAGGCATTGCTACACCAATAGCCAAACGTCCCGCTAAACGATCGTTTTCATCTAGGTAGCGGTTATAGCGCATATCTACAAAAGATTTTGCATACTGAAAATATTGCACCCCAAATAAGGTATTGTTTCCACTACTGTCTTTGGTGCCTATGTTAAGCGTTTTACAGGCTAAATTAAGCCCTGTGCCTGCCAATTCCAGCACATCCCATTTGATAAAAGTATAGTGCTTCTTGCGTATGTCACTTTGGTTATTATAAATAAAACCATACTTCATGGAGGTAATTAAATTATTGCTAAAAACACTGTGCAAATAAGGATCGTTAATACTGGTTTGCTCCAATTCCTTATTGTTAAATTGGGTTCTGATATAGCTCAATTCTAAAGGTACAAAATATTGGTTGAAATACTTCTGGTTCTTTTGCCAAGTAAAACCTATGGCATATACATTTCTAATCCAGTTAACATTCTTTTCATAAATGTTAGAAGCAGCCAACATACTCTTATTAGTAGATTTGGTCCACTTCCTATCAAGCCCTGGTAAAAATACTAATTTAGGGAAAATAAGTCGGGCACTTAGGTTCGACTCATAACTGTTAAAAAATGGATTTTTGGGAATGTTGGCACCACGCTGTGCTTCTATTGAAATACGGTAGGTGAGCTGCAAAATTTCTGCATTGTGAAAAATATTTTTATCAGATAAAGTTATCTGCGAAGCCAAGCCATAGTTTCTTCCAGAGGAACCCGTTACCAAGTTAGATTGATCGGAAGTAATGGCTTGCGGCTCTATGGTATAGTCGTATTTTTTTGTAGGCTGTAGTTTTATAAGATACCTAACAGAGGGTGTGTCGGTATTTTCATTTACAGGTATGGCATTCATGTTTACCGACCTAAATATTTGTAAATCGTTTAAGCGGTTAAATGTTGCATTGGAAATTTCTGCTTTAAATAATTTATTAGGTTCCAACAATACGGCTCGATCCAAAATGCTTGGATTTAATGGAAATCCATTTGGATGAAAAATAAAATTTGAAAAATGCAAACTGTCTTTTAATAAATGTAAACTGTCTGTATCATCATTTTCTATTTCAAGCAAAATGTCTTTAATGGTATAGGTAGCATACCTTTTAAAATCGCCAGGATTGTTAATATTAACGCCCACCAATGTGTGAAAATCGCCCATATTGGTATCTACATCAAAACTTACAAAGTCTTTGCTAAATGCAAAATAACCATTGTTTCTTAACTGCTCATTTACCCTATTTTTTTCCTTTAGTAAGTTTTCAAAATTGAGGGGGTTGCCCAAGCGTATATGGCTAAATTCATTTTGGGTTCGAACCAATGAATCAATAAATTTATCTGCAATATGTTGTTCTATGCGGTAAATATGGTAGGGAGAGCCCGAACTAACTTTGTAAATAACTTCCTTTTTGTGAATTTTACCCACCACCTCGTAGGAAATAGTAGGGTAAAAATACCCTTGTGTTTTCAAGAAACTGCGCATGCCTTTCACAGAAACTTCAATTAAACTGCTGTCTAAAATAACAGGTGCTTCTCCTAGTTTTATCTGCAGGCTTCGTCCGATCCAAGAGTTTGGAATACCCATACCAAGTTTATACATCCTTAAGCCAAAACGGTTAATTCCTACCAATTTTTTATTAGGCCTTTGTTTGATATAAGCATCTAAATCACTCGAAAATAAGCGGGCTTCTTTTTTCTCTTGAATGGCAATTTGATTTTTATATAAAAATGCACCTTCTTTTCTTGCAAGTTTTGGTAAATTGCAGGCCTGCATCACACCCAAACCTAGGAGCAAAAATATTAGTATACGTATGTTTACAAAAGCCGATCTCAAACTGGTTAAATCATTAGGAGAAAAAAATCTCCGACATGCAAATAAGTTATTTGTTGCCGAAGGTAGCAAATCGGTAACGGATTTGTTAGCTTCTCCTGTTAAGGTGGCAAAAATTTTTGCCTTACAAGCTTGGGTCAATCTGCAAGCTCCAGCCTTATTGCGCTTGGCCGAAGTGGAAATAGTAGCTGCCAAAGAATTGGAGCAAATGAGCAGCCTAAAAAGTACACGTGAAGTAATTGGACTTTTTCATTTGCCCGAACCTAAATTTCAAGTACCTGAAATAAAGGGCCTTGTTTTGGCCTTAGATACAATTCAAGATCCTGGAAATTTAGGTACCCTCATCCGTTTGGCAGATTGGTATGGTATTGAACATATTTTGTGTTCGAACCAAACTGTTGATTGCTATAACGCTAAAGTAATTCAGTCAACCATGGGTTCTATTGGCAGGGTAAATATGCATTATGGCGATTTGGCAGATTTTATTCACGAACTGAAAATGCCTGTTTTTGCTGCCAGTATGGAGGGAACACCTTCGCGTAATTTTAATTTCCCCGAAAATATGATTCTGTTGTTGGGCAATGAAGGTGCGGGTATTTCTGAGGATTTACGGGCCAAAGTAACCCAAACCATTTCCATAGAAAAACGTGGTCAAGCCGAAAGTTTAAATGTGGCCATGGCAGGTGCCATTTTAATGGATAGGTATTTTGGTCGCTAAGTTTTGATTGGCACGGCGATTGTAATTAAATAGAACCTCCGCACCCAAGGAGGCACACAGCAATACAAATAAAATGAACGATAGATTGATATTGAGCAATATAATTAACGACGAGGGCGAAAGCTCCGATTTTATTTCCCTTCTAAGCCAAGAAGAGGAAGACCAAATGAACAAGGAAAACTTGCCTGAAAGTCTGCCAATTTTACCGCTTAGAAATACCATTTTGTTTCCAGGCGTGGTAATGCCTATTACCGTTGCTAGAGATAAATCAATCCAATTATTAAAAGAAGCCTACAAAACCCCCGATAAATTGGTGGGTGTAGTTGCCCAGCGCTCGGCAGATATTGAAGAGCCTTCCTTGGCAGATTTGTATGAAATAGGAACTGTAGCCTCTATCTTACGCATGATTAAAATGCCGGATGGCAGCACCATGGCTGTTATTCAAGGTAAGCGTCGTTTCAAAATTTCTGAATTGGTGCAACAAGATCCTTATATCAAAGCACAAATTGTGGCTTTGCCCGAACCAGATTTTGTAGAAGACGAAGAGTCAAAAGCCCTCGCAGAATCTATCAAAGACTTCTCTCAGAAAATTATCAATATGTCGCCGCACATGCCAAGTGAAGCGGCTTCGGCAGTGAGTAAAATAAAAAGTCCTACCTTCTTGGTAAACTTTGTTGCCTCTAACTTAAATTCTGAAATTCAAGTGAAGCAGGCTATTTTGGAGGAAATTCCTTACAAAACGCGCGCTCAAAAAGTCTTGGAAGCCCTAAAACGCGATTACCAATTTGCGGAAATTAAAGCCCAAATTGAAAGCAAAGTACGTGGCGATTTAGATAAACAACAACGTGATTTTTTCCTTCAACAGCAAATCAAAGCCATTCAAGAAGAATTGGGTGGCGATTCGCCAGAACGTGATATTGAAAACCTTTTAATTACCTCAAAAGGTAAAAAATGGGATGAAAAAGTTGCCGAGGCCTTCTATAAAGAAGTAGAGCGTTTGCGCCGAACCAACCCAATGGCGCCAGATTACAGCATTCAACTCAATTATTTACAATTGCTACTTGATTTGCCTTGGGGCGATTATTCTAAAGATAATTTTGATTTACGTCGTGCCGAAAAAATATTAAATGAAGACCATTTTGGTCTCGAAAAAGTAAAACAAAGAATCCTCGAATATTTGGCTGTTCTAAAGTTGAAAAACAATATGAAGAGCCCTATCCTTTGTTTATACGGCCCCCCAGGCGTTGGTAAAACCTCATTGGGTAAGTCTATTGCCAAAGCAGTAGGCAGAAAATATGCCCGCGTTGCCCTTGGTGGTTTAAGTGATGAAAGCGAAATCAGAGGTCACCGCAGAACCTATATTGGTGCCATGCCAGGTAGGATCATCCAAAACCTTAAAAAAGTAAAAACCAATAACCCTGTTTTTGTTTTAGATGAAGTAGATAAAATTGGCAATAGCTTTAGGGGCGATCCAAGCAGCGCGCTTTTGGAAGTATTGGATCCAGAACAAAATGGTACATTCTACGATAATTTTGTAGAGATTGAATACGACCTTTCACATGTGATGTTTATAGCCACAGCAAACTCTTTAGATACCATTCAACCTGCCTTGCTAGACAGAATGGAAATTATTGAGATCAATGGGTATACCTTAGAAGAGAAAGTGCAAATTGCTAAAAAATACCTCATTCCAAAGCAGAAAGAAAACCATGGTTTGCTGCCTAAAGATTTTGAATTGAGTGAAGACATTCTCAAAAAAATAATTGATGGCTATACCCGCGAAAGTGGCGTTCGTGGCCTAGAAAAACAAATTGCTTCTGTAGCCCGTCATATTGCGCGCGAAAAAGTAATGAGCAATAAATACGTTAAGAAAATAGATGACAATAAAATCATTGAAATTCTTGGTGCCGATAGAGGTGAGAAAGAAATTTACCAAGGAAATGATGTGGCAGGTGTGGTTACAGGTCTTGCTTGGACAAGTGTAGGCGGTGAAATTCTATTTGTGGAAAGTATCCTTTCTAAAGGAAAAGGAAAACTAACACTAACCGGGCATTTGGGCGAAGTAATGAAAGAATCTGCCATTACAGCGCTCAGTTACCTCAAAGCTAATTGTGAAAAATTAGGCATCGATGCCAAGGTTTTCGATCATTTTGATTTACATATCCATGTGCCTGCAGGTGCTGTTCCAAAAGATGGTCCTTCTGCTGGTGTAACCATGCTTACCTCTTTGGCCTCTGTGTTTACGCAAAGAAAAGTTCGTCCGCATTTGGCCATGACAGGCGAAATTACCCTGCGTGGTAAGGTATTGCCAATTGGTGGTGTGAAAGAAAAAATACTGGCCGCAAAACGCGCGGGTATCAAAGATATTCTCTTGTGCGAAGCCAATAGAAAAGATATTTTGGAAATAAAAGGAGATTACCTCAATGACTTAACTTTTACCTATGTAAAAGAAATGCACGAAGTAATAGACTTTGCTTTAATGCCAGAAAAGATTGCTAATCCTATGGACTTGAGTATTCCGGAAGAAAAGTCCCAAAGCGCTAAATAAAAATTATTGATCGTATTTTTCTAGTAGTTTAAGCAATACCGCAAAGTCTTTTGGGTAGGGAGCTACTATATTGTATTCTTTCTCAAAAAGGGTAAAATGAATGGAGTAGGAGTGAAGCGCAACACGTTTCATCATAGGCTCTTCATTTTCCCATTTGCCTTCTTTAAATTTTGCTTTTATTTTAGATAAGAAAGGCATTTTGCCACCATAGGTTACATCTGCCACCAAGGGAAAATTTTGTGATGCCAAGTGAATCCTAATTTGGTGCAAACGCCCAGTAACCGGACTACAAGCGAGCAAGGTAAAGTGTCTAAATATTTTTAGGGTATTAACTATGGTTTCAGATGCTTTGCCATCTACCTTGTCTATTTTGGCAATGCCTTTGGCGGTTTGACCCAATGGCAAAACTATTTTCTGGTCTTGTACTTGCAAGGCGCCAGGTACCACGGCATGGTATACTTTTTTTACTTCGCGTTTTTCAAACAGCATAGCCATTTCACGGTATACACTTTCGTTTTTGGCAATCACTAAAATACCACTGGTTTCTTTATCAAGGCGGTGACAAAGTTGTAGGTTTTCATCGTGTTTTTTAGCCTGACGAATAATTGAAAAAACATCCCCATGACGATCGTCTAGGGAAGAGTATAGGGCAGGTTTATTTATAAAGATGAAATGCTCATCTTCCTCAATAATCATTTGTTTAAAGGGAATTACCTTAGGATTTTCCATGGCTGCAAAGGTAATGGAATAATTGGGAATGCGAGAATGCTGAAATGATGATGCGTGTATTACCGGCATTTTATCACACATAAAAAAACAGAAAAATAAAGTATTTTTGATAATCAAAAATGAAAACCAAAGACACCGATAATGAATTAAATGAGCCCTCTTTTAACTATCAAAGGGAGTTTCATGTTTTTGATTCTTTTGAGGAACAAGCTGCTTTTGAAAGACGCCAAATGCAGGAGTTGAGTCCTGTTGAAAGATTAAGGCAGCTTAGGCAGTTTATAAATATTGCCTATGGTATGCATGGATACGATCCCAATAATTTACCTACCATTCATACCGTAAGAATAATTGAATGAATATTTTTGATAATTATACATTTCAACTACTGCAAGAATTAAATACAAAACAGGTTAAGTATTTGCTTGTTTAAAATTGATGTTGAGGAATTACAGCGTTTAAAATTAAAATAACCAATCTTTTAAATAGTAAAGTTTTAAAAGCCAAAGGAGGAATCAATTATGATAATTCCAACCAGCGTAATTCTTTCTCATCTAGCTCATTTTTGATGGTTTCAATTTCTGTGCTCCACGACAAAAGCTCTTGGTGATCATTGCTTCCTTGGCTGAGTAAGTTTTCCAAGTCCTTTTTGCGGCCTGCGAGCATTTCCATGTCGGTTTCTAATTGCTCTAATTCGCGTTGTTCCTTAAAGCTTAATTTTTTCTTTTCAGTAGGCTTTGGTGCTTCCTCTTTTTTGGGCTCTACTTTTGGTTTCAGTAATTCTTGCTTGGCTGCATAAGCGGCAAGTTTCTTATCTTCAATTTCATTCAAGTAATCCTGGTAATTACCATTAAAATCGCGGATATGGCCTTCGCCCTCAAAAACAAATAACTTCTCTACCAAGGTGTCCATAAAATAACGGTCGTGGGTAACCACCAATAAACAGCCTTCATAACTTTCAAGAAACTCTTCCAATACATTTAGCGTTTCAATATCTAAGTCATTGGTAGGTTCGTCCAAAATTAAAAAGTTGGGTTTCTCCATTAAGATGGTCAATAAATACAACCTTCTTTTTTCACCACCACTTAAAGAACTTACATAATTATGTTGCTTCTTTGGGTCGAACAAAAACATGCGTAACAAAGCAATGGCTGTGAGTTTTACCCCTTTACCAACCTCTAAATATTCTGCAATGTCTGTTATAACTTCTACTACGCGTTTGTCTTCTTTGAGTTGCAAACCTTGTTGGCCATAATACCCAAACTTAATGGTTTCGCCTTTTACAATTTTGCCCGAATCTGGTTTCTCAATGCCTTGCAACATATTAAGAAAAGTAGATTTACCAACGCCATTTTTCCCAATAACACCAATGCGTTCGCCTGGTTTAAAGAGGTAAGTAAAGTCATCGGCAATTTTGAGTTTGCCAAAACTTTTTTGCAATTGGTTTACCTCCAAAATTTTATTTCCCATGCGCTTCATTTGCATTTGTATTTCTACTTGGGAATCGTCTTTTCTGAAGGATGCTTTTTCTTTTGTTTCGTAATAGGCGTCAATCCTGCTCTTAGATTTGGTGGTTCTTGCCTTTGGCATTCTGCGCATCCACTCCAATTCTTTTTTAGCCAATTTGCGGGCTTCATCTGCTTCTTTGGCTTGGTAGGTTTCGCGTTGTTCTTTTTTCTCTAAAAAGTAAGCGTAATTGCCTTTGTAAATAAACAATTGGTTCAAGTCCATTTCAATAATTTCATTGCACACATTGTCCAAGAAATACCTGTCGTGGGTAACCAATAAAAGTGTAATATCCTGTGATTTCAAATAAGCCTCTAACCATTCAATCATAGGAATATCAAGGTGATTGGTAGGTTCGTCCAAAATAAGCATATCCGGACTTTGAATTAAAACCCTTGCCAAGGCCAAGCGCTTTTTTTGTCCGCCACTGAGTTGGTCGGCGGTATGGTGTAAATGGTGTTGTAAGTTTAATTCGGTAAGAACCGTGTGCACGCGGGCCTCAATATCCCATGCTTGAAATACATCCATTTGTTCCATGGCTGCCTGCAACCTGTTTTGCAACTTGGTATCTTCTGGTGTTGTTTCTAATGCTTCAATACACAATTCGTATTCAGCTACCGCTTTTAAAACTTCATTTTCAGAATTGAACACGGCTTGCCAAACGGTTTCGGCTTTGTCAAATTTTGGATCCTGTTCCAAATAGGCCCACTTAATATTTTTGTCAATAACTACTTTACCCGAATCTGGCTCATCGTTTTGGGTTAAAATGTTTAACAAAGATGTTTTGCCCGTTCCGTTTTTGGCAATCAATGCCACGCGGTTACCTTTTGCTAATGTATAGGAAATGTTTTCGAATAAAATTCTCTCTCCAAAGCGTTTCGACAGGTTTTCTGCCCTCAAATAATTCATGCCCGCAAGGTAGCTAAATTTTATGCGTTTTATTGGTTTGCGCAAATTTTGCCCTTTATTCACGGGCATAAGATTATATTTGCATTTTATTTCAAATTAATATGTTTAGGTTCAATACAATAGAGGAAGCGGTGGAGGATATTCGTCAGGGTAAGATGATAATTGTGGTAGATGATGAAGACCGTGAGAATGAAGGAGATTTTTTAACTGCTGCCCGTAATGTAACTCCCGAAATTATTAATTTTATGGCCCGCGAAGGTCGTGGTTTGATCTGCGCTCCGCTTACAGATACAAGATGTGCAGAGCTTCACTTGGATTTAATGGTGAATGTAAATACTACCTCACACGAAACACCTTTTACCGTTTCTGTAGATTTATTGGGCAAAGGTTGTACCACAGGTATTTCTGCCCAAGACCGCGCTAAAACGGTTCAAGCCTTGATTGATCCAAATAGCAAGCCAGAAGATTTTGGTAAGCCGGGTCATATTTTCCCCTTAAAAGCAAGGCCAGAAGGAGTGCTAAGAAGAGCGGGTCATACCGAGGCTGCTATAGATTTTGCGCGCTTGGCAGGTTTTGAACCAGCAGGTTGTATTGTAGAAATATTAAATGAAGATGGTACCATGGCACGTGTGCCAGATTTGATTCAAATTGCGCAAAAATTTGATATGAAATTGGTAACCATTAAAGATTTAATTGCTTACCGCTTAGAAAAAGAATCGCTTATACAACGCATTATTTCTGTAGATATGCCTACGCATTTTGGCGATTTTATTCTAACTGCCTTTAAACAAATAGATACTGGCGAAGAACATTTGGTTTTACAAAAAGGGGAATGGACTTCTGAAGAGCCCGTTTTAGTAAGGGTGCACTCGAGTTGTATTACAGGAGATATTTTCCATTCTATGCGTTGTGATTGTGGCGACCAATTGAAAAAAGCCATGGAGCTCATAGAAAAAGAAGGCAAAGGAATGATTCTATACATGAACCAAGAAGGCCGTGGAATTGGACTTGTAAATAAATTGAAAGCCTATAAACTCCAAGAGCAAGGCATGGATACCGTAGATGCCAATTTGCAATTGGGTTTTAAAATGGACGAACGCGATTACGGTGTAGGTGCACAAATTTTGCGTAGCATGGGTGTTCAAAAAATGCGCTTAATGACCAATAACCCTACCAAACGTGCGGGTTTAATTGGTTACGGATTAGAAATTGTTGAGAATGTTGCACTCTCTGTAGTGGCCAATCCGCACAATAAAAAGTACTTGGAAACCAAGCGCGATAAAATGGGTCACGAATACCAAAACGAAGCCTAATCATTTGAAATGCTTCCTGCATACCAAAAATATTTAAACCTTGCCAACAAGAATAAAAGCGAGAATAAAAAATTTCTCGAAAAATTAAAAAAGCAGAAGCCAGCGCATTTGGATCGAACCATACAGGAATTAAATGAGCTAGCTTTTGAAGAAATAGATTGTTTGCAATGCGCCAATTGCTGCAAGGGCACCGGACCTTTACTCTTAAACAAAGACATAGATCGTTTGGCAAAAGAGCTAAAAGTGAGGCCTGCTGTTTTTACCGAAAATTACTTAAAAATAGACGAGGAAGGCGATTATGTTTTCCAAGCAATGCCTTGTCCGTTCTTGGCTGCAGATAATTATTGCCAGGTTTATGAGGCAAGGCCAAATGCTTGCCGCGAATACCCGCACACGCAACAAAGAGATCAATTGCAAAAATTAAGTATTACTTACCTCAACAGTTTAATTTGTCCGGCTGTGGCAAAAATTGTTGAAGAACTCAAACAACAACAAAAATAGCTTATGGAATTTGGAGGTATTTGTGCGTTTGCACACTGATACGCCATTTGGGATTTTGCTTTACGTAATCCACCAAAAGCGGTGTCATTTTTTCTCTTTGGTCCCATTCTACTTGCAAGTATAAGTCGCAGTTTTTAGAAACCAATTGGGCGTTTTTTTCGGCCCATTCAAAATCACTTTTATTAAATACCACTACTTTTAATTCGTGGGCTTTTTTTAAAACCTCAGGCAAGGGTGCTTTAAATTTTTTAGGAGAAACACAAATCCAATTCCAATGGCCACTCAATGGGTGCGCGCCAGAAGTTTCAATATTTGTTTCGATCCCATTTTGCTGCAGTAAATCTGTGAGGGCGTCTAAGTTATGTAAAAGAGGTTCGCCGCCAGTAATAACAGCCATTTGCGCCTTGTTTTCTTGTATCCATTGCAACATTTGTTGTGGTTCCACCAATGGGTGCAAAGAGGCATCCCAACTTTCTTTTACATCGCACCAAACGCAACCTACATCACAGCCTCCTAAACGCAAGAAATAGGCTGCTCTACCTGTATGGAAACCTTCACCTTGCAGGGTGTAAAAATGTTCCATTAATGGCAATGAGATAAGGTTTTCCAATTTATTTCTGATTGATAACTTTTAAATAATGGATCATTTGGGTAGCCAAGTTTTGTAAGTCATGGTCGATGCCTGTATCTATGATACTGTCGTTATAATTTAATGCATCTGGCATTTGTGCACCCATGGCGTATGCAGATTTTGCATAGGTGCTCATTGCTTGTAATGGCAATTCGTTTTCAAAATAAAGGTTCATAATTAAATCAAAACGATGACTTAAAAAGTTGCCAATTTTACTTGTATCAGGAAGCTTAAAGGGTGTAAGGTTTTCATTCCAAAAATACTCCGAACTGATATGAAATTTTTTGTTATGTGGCAAGGTTGGCGCATCTACAAAACCCATCATCCAAACCTTTTTACCTTGTTCTCTTAGGTAGTGGGCAATGCGGTTAATGTTTTCCTCATTTGTTTTGTTGCCCGCAAAATAAATGAGTCCAATCTCATGAATTTGATCAAAATGCGGAATAGCATTGGAGCTGCGGCCATTTTTGTGCGCGCTTTTTAGCAGGTGTCTGCCAATGCGTGTTCGTATTTGATTGATCCAATTCATTTGATACAAGTATACTTTAAATGGTTCAATTTAAGATTGTGGAATTTGTTTATTGCCTTTTTTATTGAAAAGGCCTTTCCATTTTTTTGCAATTCTATTAAAAAGAGAATTGTCAAAAAGGGCAGAGTCGTTTGCGGCTTGGTAGGTAATAAAAAAGGCCAAGGGAATAAATACCAAAATACCAAACCACATGCCCTGCATAGGATTCCAAGCTTCCGTCTTAGCTGCTTTTTCTCCCATGAGCGAAACTATATGGTAACAAACATACAACAATACAGAAACCACAATAGGCAAACCAAAGCCTCCTTTACGAATAATAGAACCCAAAGGCGCACCAATAAAAAACATAATGATACAGGCTACACTTAAAATGAATTTACGGTGCCATTCAATTTTATGTCGAACGCGCAATTTGGCCAAATCCTTGTATTCGTTAATGCTATATTCAATAATGTTTTTTACACTTCTGGCTGCATTTAATGCATTGGCATAAACCGTAGAAGTTGGAACCTTATTAAAATGGCTGGTAATATCGGGCTCTTTACTAGAAACGACAATAATAGCAGAGTCTGCCACAAATTGAGCAGAATCTTTCCTATTCTTTGCGAAAAAATAATAGGGTTGCACAAAACCTTTTAACTCCTTAAATTTATTTTCTGCTAATAACTCCAGAGAGTCGCTGGCGGTTTGGAGTTCAATTACATTCAACATTTCCCAATGGTGTTTAAATAAATTCTCATCGGTTCGGTTAAATTTAAAACTGTTCATATCAAAAGCAATGCGCTCTTGGTTAAAGGTCATGGTTGAATGCTGTTGCGAATAATAATAACCCTTTACCTTTTCCAATTCTTCATACCTACCGCCTTCAAAAAGGGTCAGAAACAAATAGCGCTTATCGTCGCTCATGGTCATAGTACCGCGTTTTGCATAAATAATTACTGGATGTAACTGACTTTCCCTTTGGTCGTATATAATGATTTCTTGAAGTTCTTGGGTCTTTCTGTTTTTCTTTCCTACTCGAATTGTAATGCCAGGGATATCCTGACTAAACACCCCTTCTTTAATTGCCAATGAAGGTTTTTGTTGCCTTACATCATAAAGCAAAGAGCCACGTTTTAAATTGGCTTGTGGAATCAATACATTGGAAACAAAAAAGCCAAATAGGGCCACCATTAACATTACACCAATCATTGGCTTAAACATCTTCCAAATGGATATTCCAGAGGCTTTAGCCGCAACCAATTCATAGCTTTCGCCTAAGTTACCAAAGGTCATAATAGATGCCAATAGGATAGATAGTGGAAGTGCTTGAGGAATTAAACTGGCAGAGAAGTAAAAAAGCAATTCGCCAATTACAAGGAAATCTAATCCCTTTCCAATGAGTTCATCTACATATAGCCAAATTACCTGCATCAGTAAAATCATCATTACAATAAGAAAGGTAGGGAGAAAGGCCTTCAGGTAATTTTTGACAATAAAGAGGTAAAATTTTTTCACAGATGGGTTGTTGTAGGAAAGGAACAAAAATGCTTAATTTATTTCAATTTTAATAGGATGAAGGCAGATTATTCTATGCAAAGGTCTTGCCAAACAATAAAAAACCCGATTCCAATATTAAATTAGAATCGGGTTTTAATAGGAGGGCTTATGTAATTAACCGCCCAATAAGGTTCTTAACTCATGTACTTGGTTTTCCCAAAGGAGTATGGCGTTTTTCTCGTCAATAGGCTCCACAAAATCGGTCACTACCAAGGCAACATCATCTGTTAATTCATCTTGTTGTATTTCAAATTCAAAATATTCGTCAACATGCGTGTCTTTCCAACGGAATTTCACTCCTTTTAAAGGCGTTTTTTTCAATAGTTCAGCAATGTTTTCATCGCCATCCCATTTGAATTTATAGAAGTTGTTGTAGATATCTACATCATTACAAAACCATTGTGATAAACCCGAGGGCGAGCTGATATAATTAAAAAGCATTGAAGGCGATGCTTTAATTTCAAACTCCATGCGGATTTTTTTCTTAGAACTCTTAACCATTACTTTATTTATTAAGGGAATATGGCAAATATAAAATTTAAACCCACACTGCCAAACCTTTTTGTTATCAGTTTATAGAATACTTGGAAGTGAGGCTATTTAAATTTGTCATTTTTTGCAAAACAACTGCCTTGTTATTGTAATTCAGCCTTTTTGAGGGTGAATCCAAAGGTTGTACCTGTTCCCACACTGCTGCGCACATGCACGCTTTGTCTGTGTGCTTCAATAATATGTTTAACAATAGCCAAACCCAATCCTGTTCCTCCTTCATGATTTTCCCGTGTTCTGCTTTTGTCTATTCGGTAAAATCTTTCAAAAATGCGTCCTAAATGTTCTTGGTCTATTCCAGTGCCATTGTCGGCAATCTCAACAAGAAAATGCTCATCCATATCATAAATGGCTGCTGTGGTAATTCCGTCTTGGGTGCCATATTTAATTGAATTGGAAACCAAATTTACCAATACTTGTCTAATTCTATACCTATCGGCAAAAACGTAAAAAGGGCCATTACAACCTTCTTTAAATATTAGTTGCACTTTACTATTACCTAATTGTTCATATACATCACGTATCAATGAACAAACGTCAAATCTTTCAAATTCCATGGTAAGTTCACCACTTTCCAATTGGGAAATAGATAACAAATCTGCCACTAAATCACTCAAACGATCGGCACTTTTAGCTGCCTTTTCAAGAAAACGGGCATTTACTTCTTTGTCGTCAATAGCGCCATCTATGAGCGTATGAATATAACCTTGAATATTAAAAATAGGTGTTTTGAGTTCATGAGATACATTTCCTAAGAACTCTTTTCTAAAATCGGCCAATTTTTGCAATTGTTCAATTTCAATTTTGTTGTCCCTGGCCCATTTAATAACCTCTTTGTTCATTTCTGCAATAGGGTCTTTGTCCCAATCAAAATTGCCAATTACCGCATCATACTTCTGTGTTTTCAGGCTATGAATTGTTTTATAAATCAGTTTAATTTTTCGGTAAATAAAAAACTCAAGTGTATAAAAGAACAAGAAAAAGGATAATCCAAAGCAGAGTGTGAAAATGATAACGGAATTAATAATTTCCCATTCACCAATAAAAAAAGAAACTGTTGCTAATGTTACTGAAAGTAATAGTGAAATAAGAAAGGCAATGTCTATTGGTTTGGGATTTCTTATCATATTTCAAATTTGTAGCCAACACCTTTTACGGTGCCAATATATTCATCTCCTAGTTTTTCTCTAATTTTTCTAATGTGAACGTCAATGGTTCTGTCAACTACCAATACTTCCTCACCCCAAACTTTTTCTAGGATATATTCTCTGGTAAAAACTTTTCCTGGTTTAGATGCCAATAAAAAGAGCAATTCAAATTCTTTTCTTGCCAAGGCAATTTTTTGTTCGCCACGGTGAATTAAAAAGGTTTCTCTGTCTATAAACAAATCCTTAACCGTAATTGAAGGAGAAACTATTTCCTTAATTTTCCTACGTAATATGGCATTCAATCGAGAAACCAACACTTTTGGTTTAATAGGCTTTGAAATATAATCATCGGCACCTGCATTAAATCCTTCAATTTCAGAATACTCTTCGGCTCGAGCCGTTAAAAAAACCACATACATTTTGGCAAAATCTGGATCTGCTTTAATGAGTTTACAAGCTTCAATGCCATCCATAATGGGCATCATTACATCCAATAAAATTAAGTCAGGTTTTACTTTTTTAGCAATTGGAATAGCTTCTTTGCCATTACTTGCGGTAAAAACTTCGTATCCTTCTTTTTTGAGGTTGTAGGATATAAATTCAATGATATCTGCCTCGTCGTCTACTACTAAGATTTTACCTAAGTTTTCCATTGTGTTAAATTTTATGTAATAATCCGTTTGTTAACTTATTCCAATGTTAAGGCAATGTAAATTAAATGTTAAGGACTTTTCAAATTAAAAAGCAAAAATTTCTTTTAATTTGGCTTCAAGGTCTTTCCCTCTCAAATTTCTAGCAATAATTTTTCCTTCTTTGTCAACCAAAACAGTAGTTGGTATGGCATCAATATTATACAAACTTACAATGGGTGAATTCCATTTTTGTAAATCGGAACCTTGTTGCCAAAGTAGTTTATCTTTATTAATTGCAGCAATCCAAGCATCTCTGTTTTCATCCAAGCTTACCCCAAAAATTTCAAAGCCAGCATTTTTATATTTGTTGTATAAGATAACATTATTGGGGTTTTCATCCCTGCAAGGGCCACACCAGCTTGCCCAAAAATCTACCAAAACAATTTTACCTCTTAAGGCAGAAAGGGAAACGGTTTTGCCAAATGGGTCGTTAAGAACAATATCTGGAGCCATTGAACCATCAGCGGTTTTAGCTAAATTCTCCACTTTTTGGTGCAGTTGAATGGCGTACTTTGATGTTGAATTGTTGGCAAATAAAAGTTTGTCTACAGCTTCAAAAAATTGCAAGTCTGGTTCGGGCAATAAAAAGGTAGTTGCAAAATAGGGAACCATAGAATTTGTTAATGTACCTACATAAGCTTTAATAGCAGTTTTATGAGCATCCTGCAAACTATCAAAAGCAAATCTAATTAAGGCTTCATTTTTCTGATCCAATGTGATTGAATTATTAAAACGCATGCTAATTTCTTCACTCTTTTTTAGAAAAGAAGCATTCAGTAAATACAATTGCTTGAGTTCTTCATTTTCCTTTGAATTGGCTACTGTATATTGTTCTAGATGATTTGGGTCAATAGTTAATTCTAATCTACTATTCGTATCTACCAACAAAACAACATCTCCCTTTTCAAAGCGAAGGATGCAAAATGTTTTTTCGCTTAGTTTCCCGCTTAGGTTAAAATAACCTGCAGCATCTATTAGGCCAGTATCTATCATGTTTAAACCACCTGGTGTAAGCTCTTGGATGCTTATTTGTTTAATACCGCTTGCATTGGCAATTTTTCCATTTATCCTAAAACCACTTGTGTCTTCTACTTCTTTGTTTGCGCAACTGCTTGCAACAAATGAAATGGCAAACAAAAGGTAAACCATGCGCATGCCTGCTTGAATAGTAGTTACTAATTTTAAATTCATAATTTATTTTTCGAGCGTTTGTTTCAATAATTGTGTGGCAATTTTAGGGTCGGCCTTGCCTTTACTTGCCTTCATAACCTCACCCATAAACAATCCAAGTAGGCTTTGTTTCCCGGCTTTATAGTCTGCTACTTTATCTGGGAAACGGGCCAAAGCTTCGTCTATCCATACCTGTAATTCGTCTGATCCACTTTCCTGAATAAGGTTCAAAGCTTCTGCAATTTGCAAGGCAGATTTATGGTGTTCTTTAATCATTTCTGGAAATATTTTTTGGGAAGCGGCGCTGTTACTTACTTTTCCAGTATCTATCAAGGCAATAATTTCTGCAATTTTTGCTGCTTGTAAAACAAAATCATTAATCCCAATTGCCTGTTCATTGAGGTAACCTTTTACATTTACCATTAACCAATTGGCTGCAGCTTTTGCATTTGTGGTATGTTTTAAAATGTCTTCAAAATAAGCGGCAATGTCTTTGTTTTCTGTTAGTATTTGGGCATCATACTCATTGAGGCCAAAGCTTTGCGTAAACTTTTCATACAAGGCTTTTGGCAATTCTGGCATTTGTTCTCTTACGCCATTTACAAACATAGCTGTTATGTGCAAAGGTGGCAAATCTGGCTCTGGAAAATACCTGTAATCTGCTGCACCTTCCTTGCTACGCATGGTTAGGGTAATACCTTTAATTGCATCAAAATTTCTGGTTTCCATATAAAGTGTTTCGCCATTTTCAAGCGCAACAATTTGACGGTGGATTTCAAAATCAATGGCTCTTTGCACATTGCGCATGGAATTCATGTTTTTTACTTCCACTTTGGTGCCAAATACTTTAGCGCCATTAAGCATTACTGAAATATTGGCATCACACCTCAAACTTCCTTCCTCCATATTGCCATCACAAATGTCTAGGTAACGCACCAGTTTTCTTATTTCACTGATGTATTGGTAGGCTTCTTCACCTGTTTTTATTTCTGGTTCAGAAACAATTTCAATCAATGGAACACCTGCCCTGTTTAAGTCAATTAAACTGTCGTAAACATCTTGGTCGTGCATACTTTTACCGGCATCTTCTTCCATATGAATACGGGTAATGCCAATCTTTTTTGTGCTTCCATCTTTCAACCTAATTTCTACTTCACCACCTGTGCAAATGGGCGTTTTATCTTGGGTTATTTGGTAGCCTTTTGGTAAATCTGCGTAGAAATAATTTTTACGGGCATAATATTGGTGATCGGCAATTGTTGAGTTACATGCCAAACCCATTTTTATTGCGTTTACAATAACTTTTTTGTTGTGTTTTGGAAGGGTTCCAGGATGACCCAAGCTTATGGGGCTAATTTGGGTATTTGGTTCGGCCCCATATTGGTAGCCGTCTGAGCAATAAGCTTTGCTATTTGTAAGCATTTGCGCATGAACCTCTAGGCCAATTACGGCTTCGTATTTTCCAAAATCTATGTTTGCTTCTTCTATCTTCATGATTGAAGCGCGAAATTACAAAAAACTACTTGAATTAGGAAGGAAAGATTGGCAAAAAATAAGCTGCTCAAAAAGTAGCTTATGGCTTGCTTATCAACGTATAAGAAATTGCTTAATTGGTTTGGGTGCTAAATTTTCGTACGCCAATCAATTC
>CANFHJ010000010.1 GCA_947446605.1 Bacteroidota bacterium
AACTATGTACCTGTGGTTTATATAACCAATAAAGTTTTACAACACCTAAAAGAGGAGGACATGGATTATTATGCCAAGAGAATTTTATCTTTTGCTTTGCGCATTGAAACATATACCAAAAGGCCAACACAAGAAATTCAAATTGATTGCGATTGGACAAAAACAACCAAAGAAACCTATTTTAATTTATTGCTTTGCATCCAAAAATGGGCGCCACAATTTCAATATTCTGTAACACTTCGCTTATACCCATTCAAATACCGCGAAGAGCTTGGAATACCGCCTGTAGACAGGGTGATGCTCATGGTGTATAATATAGACAATGCAAAGAAATTTAAATCGGCAAACAGTATTTTTAATGTAAACGAAGCGGCAAAATATTTGGCTCGTAAAGATTATCCTTTGCCTATGGATTTTGCCTTGCCAACTTTTAGTTGGACATTGGTTTTTAGAAACCAACAATTCTTAAAAGTTATTTCAGAAAATATTATTCCGGAAATAATTGCGCCGCGTTATGTGGGTGATGTTGCCAAAATACAATTGCAGAAATTAGAAGAGAATGTATACTTGGTTAAAGAAGCTACAAGTGGTTACCAAGAGAATGCCCTCCGCGCCGGAGATATTATTAAAGTTGAATCTTGTGGTGAAAAAGAATTATTGGAAGCGCGTCTATTAATAAGTCGTTTCGCTATAAACACTAAAACCACCATTGCCTTATTTGATTTGGATCAAACTGATTTAGAAAAAATACCTTATGAAAAAATTGAAGCAGCCTATTTTTCTATGCATTAGTTTGTTGCTATTATTTTGGCCGCCTAAGTCAACCAATAGCTGTGGCTTCTATATTTCTATGGAAGAATACCGCTTTTGGACATTTGATCCAAACATGGGCTCGGAACCAGGTTTACAGCCACTTTTTTACAGTATGGATTATAGTCATAATGGATTCTATCCAGATTATAATGCCTACGATGCTGGCGAAAAAGTTGCCTTGGATAACTATGATGAAAACGTAAATTTATGGAGTAAATATTGCCTAAAAAAAGCGCCCACCAAGAAGGTTTCTAAAGACGATATTCGATTGATTTTGTATAATACAGCACCCATTAATTATTTTGCTATTAAGGATGGTTTATTAGAAGAAAACTCTTTTTTAAAATTCGCAAAGGCAAATCCCGCAGTCCTGCAATATTTAGATTTTGCTAAAAAAGCTGAATACCAAAGCAACTTCCGAGATTCATGGTCGTGCCCAGATGGTCCAGAAATAATAGCGCCAGGTAAAATTAAGCCTGGTGAAAGATATTATTCATACAGTGATTATGAAATTTCACCCGATCCAATTAATGGCTTAAATACCATTGAAGAGGGCAAGCATTTATTGGCTAAATGTAAAGACCCATTTTTAAAACAGCGTTATGCTTTTCAAATTGTTCGAACCAGTTTTTATAATTTGGATTCCATTTCTTTAATAGAAAATTACAATCAATATTTAGCTCCGCTGCCTATTCAAAATTGGCTGCGTAACAATGCGCTTTTATATGAAGTAGAATTTCATTCAGGACCAGAACGCAATATGGGATTGGCCCATATTTTTGATGTTTGTCCAGATAAGCGTTTTCGTTGCGAAGAGTTGTTTAAAAATGCCCTGTTTGAAGAAACGTACCAATTGGCTTCCAATAAGCACGAGCAGGCTTTGATTCAGGTAATGCACACCTTGCAACAACCTATGGAGCAATTGTCTTCCCTTCAAAAAATAATGGCATTGGAACCCAACAATAAATTCCTTCCTTTTTTATTGGTGCGTGAAATTAACAAATTAGAGGATTGGATTCTTGCCCAAAAATACAATGGTTTCGGTTCGACCCGAAATGAAGGTTTGGAAACCTATTCCGAACTAAGTAAAATTGAAGTTGACAAGCAAAAAGCGCGTGATACAAAATATGCGCAAGCGGTTTTGACCTTTGTTGAAAGTAGTTTGGAAATGAAAGAACTTCCGCGGAAGTCATTTTACAACTTGGCTGCTGGCTACATTGCTTTTATTTTAAAAGATCTAAAACTAGCAGAAAAATACTACAAAAAAGTTAAGATAGAAGAACTTGGTGAATTGGGTAAAACACAATTTCTCATTAACAATTATATGCTCAGTTTATCGCTGTCTGATAAAGTAACTCCTACTATTGAAAATGATTTGTATGCCTGTTTAGAGCGTTTACGTAAAATGGAAATTACTTTTCCGCAATACAAGCAACTGTCTTATCAATTGGTAAATTTCTCTGCTGCCGAATTTATTCAAAGAGGTAGTTTAGCCAAGGGATTAATGTTGTATGGTAAATCTGCACAGCCCTATGCATACCATCCTTTAATTGGCATAGGGAATGTTTATACGCAAATTTATTCTTATGCTACACCCAATGCCATTGATGAAATGATTGCTTTAATCAACAAGCAAAATCCTAGTCCTTTTGAAAAATATTTAGCGGGTACCGTTTATACTTATACCTATGATGTTAATGAATATATATCCTCTTGGGATGTAAATAAATTGCTCGATTTAAAAAGCATGAAATTGGTGCAAGCTGATAAATTAATTTTAGCGTATGATGCGGTAAAAAAGATTGATACTGCCTATTGGAGTAATGAGGTAAATTCCCTTTTTAGAAAAGATGATCCCTTCTGCTTGAATCCTTGGGATGGCCACGCACCTTTTAATTTTAGAAATGTTCGCTATAACAAAGTGAGTTTTTTAAAAGAATTAATTTCCTTGAAAACAGCTGCGAATGCAGCCAAAGGAGAAGCCAAAGCGCGTTTGTTATTAAAAATTGCAAATGCTTATTACAGCATGACCTTTAATGGAAAATTTTGGATCATGCAGAAAAATTACCATATGGGCTATGATCCAGAGGATGGCTACAGCACTGATGGAACAGTGTCATCTACAGATTTAAATTATTACTCAGGTGCACGCGCAAAATATTACTACCATCAAATATTGGCCATAAGTAAAGATCCTAAATTACTAGGTGCAACCGTCTATATTTTAAATACTGCCTATGAATTAAATGAAGCGCAATTAAAAATAAATCGTGCACGCATAAAATCAAATTCCAATGCCACAGATTATTATGAACAATTAAGTGGAAACTGCGATTTATTCTATGAATTTATAAAAACATACAATTAATTTGAAAGTAATAGCTGCTGGCATATTGCTGCTGGCCGTTTGCGAAATATCTAATTTAAAACAAAATAATATCCTTACATATGCTAACCATTATTCACCACAAATTTCTTGCAGATAAATTAAAAGTAACTTCTTGGGAGGTGCTTGAACCGTATTTTACACAATTACTTTCACGCGAATTAAATTCAAAAACAGAGCTTGAAACTTGGCTCAAACACCGTTCTGAGTTAGAAGCGTTTTTAAGTGAAGACCTAGCTTGGCGCTATGTGCGCATGACCTGCGATACCAATAACAAAGCCCTTGAAGAAGCTTATTTGTTTTTTGTAAGTGAAATTGAACCTAAAATTTCACCTTTATCAGATGCGCTCAATAAGAAATTAATTGCTTGCCCTTTTTTGGAGGAGCTCAAAAAGGAAAAGTATTTTATTTACCTACGTGGATTGAAAAAAGAAATTGAATTGTTTAGAGAAGAAAATATTCCCTTGATGGCTTCAATAGCTGCAGAAGCGCAGAAGTATGGTAGTATTTTGGGAAGCATGAGTGTTGAAATGGAAGGCAAAGAACTTACCTTACAACAAGCGGCTAATTATTTAAAAAGTCCAGATAGAACTATTCGTGAGGAGGCCTTTAAGAAAATAAATGAGAAGCGTGCTGCACATGTGGATGAATTAGATGACTTATTTGACACCCTCATTCAATTACGTCACCAAGTGGCTGTAAACGCAGGTTTTGATAATTTCCGCGATTACATGTTTGCTGCTATGGGCCGCTTTGATTATACCCCGCAAGATTGTTTTAATTTCCATGAAGCCATTCAGAAGGAAGTTTTGCCCTTGGTAAAAGATTTTAACCAAAAACGCAAAGACGCTTTGGGTTTTGATTTAAAACCTTGGGATATGGAAGTAGATGTAGAAAATAAACCAGCCTTGGAACCATTTACCAGTGGTGCCGATTTATTGGAGAAAACAATAAAGTGCTTTGCAAAAGTGGATGATTATTTTGCCTATTGCATCAAAACCATGGACGATATGAACCGTTTGGATTTAGAAAGCAGAAAAGGGAAGGCTCCAGGTGGTTACAATTACCCAATGGCAGAAACCAGTGTGCCTTTTATTTTTATGAATGCAGCCAGCAGCACCCGCGATGTAGAAACCATGGTGCACGAAGGTGGTCATGCCGTGCATTCTTTTTTAAGCAAAGATTTGGAATTAGCTGCCTTTAAAAATTGTCCGAGCGAAGTGGCAGAACTTGCCAGCATGAGTATGGAGTTGATCAGTTATGAAGGTCAGGATGAATTTTATACTAGCCCAGAAGAATTTAAACGCGCTAAAGAAGAACACCTCGAGGGCATTATTAAAATCCTTCCTTGGATTGCCACCATTGATAAATTTCAACATTGGATTTATACACACCCAGCACATACCCGCCAGGAACGAAAAGATTATTGGATGCAACTAAGCAAAGAGTTTGGTACAGGTATGGTTAATTGGGAAGGCTACGAACAGTTTCAAGCATATACCTGGCAAAAACAATTGCATTTATTTGAAGTGCCGTTTTATTATATTGAATATGGAATGGCACAATTAGGAGCATTGGCCGTATGGCGCAATTTCCTTGGCAACAAAGAGCAAGCAATTGCCCAGTACAAAAAAGCCTTGAGTTTGGGTTATACCAAAACCATTGGAGAGATTTATGAAGCGGCCGGTGTTAAATTTGATTTCTCTGATGCCTATATCAAAAATCTCATGCAATTTGTAAAAGTTGAATTGAATAAATTGTAAGATTGTTTTTCACCCAATTCATTCAGCAGGTATTTTGATTTGAAAAACCTTTGTATATTCGTCCTATGAAGATTTTTTGCATAGGACGAAATTACAGTGAACACGCCAAGGAACTAGGAAATGCAGTTCCCGAAAACCCTGTTGTGTTTGCCAAACCAGATACTGCTTTACTAAAAAACGGCGAAGATTTTTACTTGCCAAGTTTTAGCAATGATGTGCACCATGAAATTGAATTGGTAATAAAAATTCATAAAGTGGGGAAGAATATACAAGAAAAATTTGCCTGCAATTATTACAATGAAATTGGCTTAGGTGTTGATTTTACTGCACGTGATTTGCAAGCTTCCTTGAAATCAAAAGGCTTGCCATGGGAGTTGGCAAAAGGTTTTGATGGCGCTGCACCTCTTGGTAATTTTATGTCAATTGAAGGTGTTGATCTTTCAAATATCGATTTTTGTTTAAAGAAAAATGGAATATTGGTGCAACAAGGAAATACCGCACAAATGATTTTTTCTTTCGATAAAATTGTGAGTTTTATTTCTCAATATTTTACCTTAAAAGTAGGCGATTTAATTTATACGGGTACGCCCGCAGGGGTTGGTTCTGTTGCCATTGGAGATAAATTAGAAGGCTTTATCGGTTCGAACCAAATGCTGCAGTTTGAAGTGAAATAAATTTGAAAACACAACAAAAATACCTCTACAAATCAGCAGTATATTTTTTGCTGTTTTTTTTGTCGACCCTAAATTTGTTGAAACTGAATGCGCAAAATTACCCGCAAAATTATTTTCGTTATCCATTAGATTCTCTGCCTAACTTGGTTTCTCCTTTTGGTGGTTTGCGTGACAATCATTTTCACAGTGGAATTGATTTACGCACCAATGGGAGGGAAGGCTTACCTGTTTATGCAGCAGCAGATGGCTATATAACTCGCATAAAAATTCAACGCAATGGTTATGGAAAGGCCGTTTATATAGAACATGCAAATGGATTTAGCACAGTATACGGTCATTTGCAAAAATACAATGGGCCCCTTGCCAATTGGATTCACCAATACCAATACATCAATAAAACTTTTGAATTTGATAAGATATTTATCAAGCCATTTTTATTTGTTAAAAAAGGTGAAATCATAGGCTATAGTGGAAATAGCGGTGGTAGCACGGGTCCTCATCTGCATTATGAAATAAGGGATATCCGAACAGAAAAAATTTTAAATCCAGCTTTGTTTGGACTTGTTCCAAAAGATACAATTGCTCCTGTAATACTTAAATTGTTTGTATACAAATTTGTAACCGAAGGTTTATTGCTTAAAAATGAAATAGCTGTTTCTGCAAAATCTTGTTACAAAACAGACAGCATGTGGGTGCTAAAAGACATGCTGTTGCTTTCGCCAGAAACCTACGGATTTGGGCTCGAAACCTATGATTATATTCATAATGCTTGGGATGAAAAAGGTATTTATGAAATAAGTTATTACAATAACAGTGCTTTGAAATTTAAACATTGTTTGAACCAATTTGCTTTTGATGAAAGTAAATATATCAATGCACACATTGATTATCCTTACTATCGAATTCAAAAAACGCGTGTGCAAAAATGTTTTGTGGATGATGGCAATATGTTTAGCACCTATACCACAGATGCGCAAAAAGGCAGGTTCAATGCTAGCCTGCAGGATAACCATATGGGCGAAGTGATTTTTGTGGTAAAAGATTTCAATCAAAACTCCTTTAAATTAAAAGCTAATTACCGTATTGTTTCGGCCAATTTGGATCAGGAGAAAATAGCTTATGATGGCAAAAACAGGAATAAGCCTATGTTAATTCCAGGCAAGGCACAACAAATAAATGCAGAGGGAATTAAAATTAAACTCGATCCAAAATCATTGTATGATACGGTATTTTATAAATTAGAAATCAATGCGCCGCAAAAGGAAATGTTGTCTAATGAGTTTGAATTTCATACGCCCAATACTCCTGTTCATGCAGCGTTCGATATAGCCATTCAGGCAATGCACATCCCAGTTTCGCTGCATTCTAAATTATTGTTGGGTTATTCAAATGGAAAGTCGGATAATATTAGAAGTGCTGGTGGTAACTATGAAAATGGTTGGGTAAAAGGCAAGGGGGCAAGTTTTGGTAATTATTCCATTGTGCTCGATACCATTGCACCAAGCATTAAATGGATGGATTATAAAAACGAGTATGATGCCAATGACACTTTGCGTTGGGATTTTGAAGTGAAAGACAATTTCTCTGGAATAAGTTCTTATAAGGGTTTCCTGAATGGAAATTGGATCCTCCTAGATTATGATCCCAAAAACCAACAAATTACTTACCGTTTTGATGAGGTGTATCAAGCTGTATTGGCAAAATATGCTGCTGACCAAACAGAAGGAATGTTAAAGTCAATGGACCTTCTGATTATCCTAGAAGACCAAAAGGGAAATGTACGTGAAAAACATTTTGAAATTCCTGTTTGGTAAAACTATTTTCCTTGAATGTTGTTATAAGTTAAAATTAATTAATCATGGCAAGCACCTTAAATATTGGCGATAAAGCCCCAAATTTCAAAGCAAAAAATGAAGCGGGAGAAACCCTTTCACTTGGCGATTTTAAAGGGAAAAAATTGGTATTGTATTTTTATCCAAAAGACGATACCCCTGGTTGTACCGCCGAAGCCTGTAACCTGCGTGATAATTACAAAACATTCTTGAAAAAGGGTTATGCCATTTTAGGTGTAAGTCCAGATACCAGTGCAAAACACCAAAAGTTTATTGCAAAATATGAATTGCCTTTTTCTTTATTAGCAGATGAAGACAATGCGGTTGCTATGGCATACGGAACTTGGGCAGAAAAAAGTATGTATGGTAAAACTTATATGGGCATTGTACGCACCACTTTTGTTATTGACGAAAAAGGAAAAATTGAAAACATAATTGAAAAGGTAGATACCAAAAACCATACCGCTCAATTGTTATAATTCCTGATTGTTTTTAGTCCAAAGTCCATAGACCACCAACCATGGACCATCGACCATCGACCATTAGACCTAATAATGTCTCTCTACAGCTGTAGCAATTTTTTGTGCAGGTAATTCTTCCATGCATGAAGTGCCATCTAGGCAGCTTCCTCTGTAAAAACATTTACAGCTCTTATCTGGCATCACAATTTCTCCTTTGCCAAACAAATCAAATTCGTTTGGATTAAAGATATTGTTCATTAAAATAATTTTCTTGCCCAATGCCAAGGTAATATGCATTCCCATGGTTACTTGGGTTATAATAAGCTCACATTGGTTTACCAAATTTATAAATTCAAATAAACTGTAATAGCCTAAATAGGTGGCTCCAGAACGCTTTTGTATTTCTTTGTTTCGAGCATCTTCTGCCTCTCCACCCAATAATAATATTTCTGCATCAGGGTATTTGGCTTTTAAAATGCCAACCAATTCTACCCATTTGTCTATGCTCCACAAGCGGGTGGTCCATCTGCCACCGCAACCTGTATTCATACCTATAATTTTCTTTCCTTTAGGCAAGTCCCACACATAAGCTTTATTGTCGTGGGTGTCCATCAAATAAGGCTCACCAGCGTGTTGCATGCCGCAAATTTCAAATATTTCTTGCAAGTAACTTTTTGTATTTGCCTTGCTAATATCATCAAACATGCCCGTATCAAATTTGTGTTGGGCTAATGCATTGATAGGTTGAATTTCATTGTCTTTTAAAATAAAACCAAACTTCTCTTTGGCCTCTACCACCTTTAACAATGCACCTGCCTCTTTTTCTTTGTCTAAATTAATGGCAATATCCCAAGAAGCATGTTGCGCGTACATCAACGAATTGTGGTCCCATTTTAAGATTTCATCTATTTGAGAAGAAGGCAAAATGTCTGGTGTCCATGTAAGCCACGTGATTTTACAATTTGGATAAAGCAGCTTAAATTTTACTACGAGTGGCGTGGTACGAATTACATCGCCAATGGCGCCCAATTTAATAATGAGAATTCTTTTAGAAACCGGGGTATAGGAAGGGCAATTCTCACAGTGGTAGCCACTTTCTTTGTGTGGTTTGCAAGGAATATGTCCTTTAAAATGTAAACAGTCTGCTTTGTAATTCATATAAAATGCCAATTATTACGACCTTTTTCATGTCATAAGTTTAGGCAAACCTAAGGTATATGACCTAAAAAGGCAATTCTACCCCAAAATAATGCTATTCGTCGATAAAGCAAGTACAATTTGTCAGTGACAAAAATCTTTGGACGGTATTTTGTATCTTGCCATACCTATAAATCATTAAGAAAAATGAAAAGAAGCAACATTATCCTTTTAGTTATTGGCGCAGCCTTGTTATTGTTAGTATTTAACGGTTGTGGCAGTTACAACAACATGGTTACAAAACAAGAAACCGTAAGCTCATCATGGGCTCAGGTTGAAAATGTTTACCAACGTAGGTCAGATTTGATCCCAAATTTAGTGAGCACTGTAAAAGGTGTGGCCAATTTTGAGCAAAAAACCCTTACCGACGTAATTAACGCTAGAGCAAGTGCAAGCCAAATTAAAGTGGATGCAAGTAGATTAAGTCCAGCGCAAATTGAAAAATTCCAAGCCTCACAAGGTGAATTAACTCAAGCCTTAGGTCGTTTAATGGTGGTAGCAGAGCAATACCCGCAATTAAAAGCAACAGAAAATTTCATGGAACTACAATCTCAATTGGAAGGTACAGAAAACAGAATTGCTGTTGAACGTGGTAAATTTAATGAGGTAGTAAAAGACTATAATTCATATATCCGCCAATTCCCTCAAGTAGTTTTTGCAGGCATGCTTGGATTTGATAAGAAAGGTTACTTTGAAGCCGTTGCTGGCGCCGACAAAGCACCTAAAGTAGAATTTTAATAATAAAAATTAATGGAATAGGAGTTTGTTGTTCGCAACAAATTCCTATTTTTTTATCCTATGGCAAAACAATTTTTTTCAAAAGCAGAACAAGCGCAAATTGTGGCTGCAATTCAAAGTGCAGAAAAAGCAACGTCGGGCGAAATACGCTTACACGTAGAGCCTAAGACAGATTTGGCGCCTATGGATCGAGCCAAAATTGTTTTTGATAATTTAGGTATGGGAAACACCGAATTGAAAAATGCTGTGCTTCTTTACCTGTCTTTTAAGGATAGAAAATTTGCCATTATTGGTGATTCAGGTATCCACGAAAAAGTAGGCGATGATTTTTGGCAAGCAGAAAAAGATTTATTGAAAACTTATTTTTCCAAAAATGAGTTTGCCAATGGTTTGTCCTTAGCCATTGAACACGTTGGGGAGAAGTTAAAAGCCTTTTTCCCTTACCAAGCAAATGATGTCAATGAATTAAGTAACGAAATTTCTTTTGGAGGTGAAACCAATGAATAAACTAATCTATTCCTTTCTTTTGTGTTTCTCCTTTTTGGGACTGCAAGCAAAAGATTTTCCAAAACAAGCCAATCCTCCAAAATTGGTAAATGATTATTCAGGCACCTTAAATGCAGATGATCTCAATGCCTTGGAAGCTAAATTGGAGGCTTATGAAGACAGCACTTCAACGCAGATTGCCATTGTTATTGAAAATAGCTTGGAGGGTGAAGATGAATTTGATTATTCTCAGCGTTTGGCCGAAAATTGGCAAATTGGCAGAAAAGGAAAAAATAATGGCCTACTCATTTACATAGCTATTGAAGATAGAAAAATTCGTATCCAAAATGGATATGGATTAGAAGGAAGTATTACAGATGCCTTGTCTAAAAGAATTATTGAGGAGGTAATTAAACCTAATTTTAAAAAGCGCAATTATTATACAGGTTTAGATGAAGCAACCAATTATATCATGCGTGCAGCCGCTGGTGAGTTTATCAACGACGAAGCTATGGGCAATCAGCAAGGTCCACCACCAATGGGATTCGTTATTGTTTTAATTCTGTTTTTCCTTTTCATTATTTTCTTTGGAAAAGGTGGCAGGGGTGGCCGCGGTGGAATGTTAATGGGTGCACCATTTATTGGTACCTTTGGCGGTGGAGGCTTTAGCAGTGGTGGCTTTAGCAGTGGTGGCAGCGATAGCGGTAGTAGCTTTGGTGGTTTTGGCGGCGGAAGCTTTGGTGGTGGCGGTGCAGGAGGTAGCTGGTAACTTAAGGATTGTTTTTAATCCATTCTCCTAAAAAATCGGCTGGGTTCAAACCGTACTTTTTTACACGTCTTCTTTTGCCCAAATACAAGGTTTGAGGCAGGCTGTTTATTCCTAATTTATTGCTGAGTTCTTTAGTGCCATATGCCAATAAATAGTTGGGTTGTGCATCGGTATTAAATATACGTAACTCGTAACTCTTGTTTACATACAATACGCAAATTACTTTTAACCTATTGCTATCTAAGGCTGCAATTTGGCGCAGCATCATAGTGTCTGAACGAAAATTCTTGCTGGTTTTATTGCCAAAATATAAATATACCTCTTTCCTTCTCAGCTTTTTTAATTTAAGTTTTTGTCCTTTTACCAAAGTGAAATTTACTTTGGGTACTTTCTTTCCTATAGTAATTCTGTCAAAATCTATTTGGTCTGTGCTCGGTTTGATCCGAATAAATTTTCCAGCTGCATCTGCTTCTATCACTTCATACAATTGGTCGTTTTTCTCAAAATAACTGCGTTTGCCAAGCTTTTGTATATGCACAAAATTTAATGGATTGGTAGCATCCATTAATGAATCACGCACATTGGCAAACAAAATTTTATCAATACCAGGGTCATTGTAAATACCATTTGCATTGCAATCCATTAAGGCAATTTTAAACGATTCTTTTCCTTGTAAAACCAAGCCTGCTCGGGTAATATACCTTTGCTCCCTATAGGTGTATTCCATGCCAACAAATTTTCTTCCTTTGTAAGCAGTGGCGTAATATTCATCCAATTGTTTTTTGAAATCGTATTTCTGACCGTATAATTTATTTCTAGTTAGTACCAGCTTAATTCTACCATCCTTATTTTTTTCATTGGCCAATTCAATTTCAACCGCTTCCTCCTCGTAATAAGGCATGGTAAATCTTGGGTCGTCTGTAAAATCAAAATTTTGGTTTTGGTCAATAAATAAATGGGGGTGTTTGTTGTAAGGACTCGCAACTAAAACACTCACATATCCTGGGTTGTAATCGTTTTTGGTTCCGCTAAAAAACACATTTCCATAGGCGTAAATTTGGTAACCAGGAGGTCGTTTAATTACTATTGGTTTTGCCTCGCGCGTGCCTTCAAAATCCATCGAATAAATAGTATCTCCTTGCGTCAAAAATAAAGCCAGGGTGAGTTGGTATTTGTCGAACCTATCATCCTTCACATAATTGGATAGGGGGATATTTAAAATACTATCCGTTTGTGCAAACACAATTCCTGCCAACAAAAAAAAGGCAGGTAAAAAGAAAAATTTCTTCATACCTGCCGAAAATACATAAAAATTAGATAAGTGCCTAAAAGCCTAATTACATAAGCATTTTAGGTCTTAAATTTATTTAGTGTGAACCTAAGTATTTAGCAACACCTTCCGCTGTTGCATTCATGCCATCTTTGCCTTTTTGCCAATTGGCAGGACAAACTTCTCCTTTGTCTTCAAAGAATTGCAAAGCGTCAATTATGCGCAAAGCTTCATCAATGCTTCTACCTAGTGGCATATCATTTACAACTTGGTGACGAACATTTCCTTTAATGTCAATTAAAAACAAACCGCGGTAAGCAACAGCATTTTCGCCATTGTCGCCAATCCACTCCAATTGCTCTTCGTCGTTGTAAGTATATTTACCAGCTAATACACCATAATTGGTTGCAATGGTTTTGTTAATGTCTGCAACCATTGGAAATTGCACACCTTGAATTCCACCTTTGTTTTTAGGGGTATTCAACCATGCCCAATGAGAAAATTTGCTATCTACAGAGCAGGCTACCACCTGAACGTTTCTGTCTTCAAAATCCTTGATCCTGTCTTGGAAAGCAATAATTTCGGTTGGACAAACAAACGTAAAGTCCAATGGATAAAAGAAGAACAATACTTGTTTCTTGCCTTCATACTGAGCTAATGAGAAATTTTCTGCAAATTCTCCACCGTTAATAACGGCATCAGCGCTAAAAAAAGGCGCTTTTTTTCCTACTAACATTGTCATAATTTATTTATTTTTTATTGTTTTAGATTCTCCTTTGATATTTACTTGAATCCTATTTATTTTAAAATTTGTAATTCCTTTTTTTGTAAAATGACCTGCAATTAATTCCGCCAATTCTTGGTCGTCATAATCCATTATCTTTTGTGTTTTCTCGCAATACAAATGTATGTGTGGTTCCATTTTAGAATCGTACCTCACCTTGTCTTCATCTGTTACAACCTTACTCGCTAGCGACTTTTGCACTAACATGTCCAAAGTTTTGTATACTGTAGCAAGAGATACCCCAGGATATTTCTTTTGAATTGATAAGTGAATTTCTTCTGCACTTGGATGGTGCATTGCCTTAGCCAATGATTGATAAATGACTACCCGTGGAATTGTTGATTTAATTCCCAATTCTTGAAATTGAGTTTTAATTTGAGTAAGCGATAGGTTCATTTTCTAAATAATAATAATTCTTAAATAGGAATTATTTGATGCAAATGTAATTGCTATTTTTTTTGCACACAAATAATTTTCAATTATTCTGCTTTTTTCTGAAATTAAAATTGATAAATATTATCTATTTATTGATCAGATTGTTCTAAATTGGCAATGTGGAATCCTTTCGTACGCGTTCAAAAAATATAATTTCACCATTACAAGCAGGTCCTCTAATAGTTCTAACTTTAACAATCTTAAACGTGCTGGTGTAGATAATGTTATTATACCAATTAACAGATTAATTGCGCCACAATAAACTGCTATCGCCAAAGCTTAAAAACCTGAAGTTATTTTCTAAAGCATATTGGTAAATCCTTTTCCAATCTTCTCCTATAAATGCAGCCACCAAAAGCAATAAAGTACTATTTGGTTGGTGAAAATTTGTGAGCAATCCATCAACAACTTTAAAGGCATAACCTGGTGCAATTAATATTTGGGTCGAACCAAAAATATGCAAACTATTTTCTTTTATTAATTTTTGAACCAAAGCCTCAAAAGCATCAATTGCACTGATATCTTGAGGCAATTCATAAGGGTCCCATTGTTGCACATCCATTTGGCTTGAACCAATATTTGCAAGTGTTTTTACCCCTTGCCAATACAAACTTTCAATTGTCCTTAAGGAGGTAGTTCCTACAGCAATAATTGCCTCATGATTTTTAAGTTTTTTAATAATATTTTCCAAACTTTTCTTGCTTACCAAAACGGATTCTTTGTGCATTTCATGACCTGCCATGTTAGCTGATTTAACAGGTAAAAAAGTGCCAGCACCCACATGTAAAGTAAGTTCTTCTGTGCTCACCTGGGCTTTATTTATTTCCTCAAAAACTTTGGCTGTAAAGTGCAAACCAGCTGTGGGCGCGGCTACAGATCCTTCATATTTTGCATACACGGTTTGGTATACTTTCTCATCATTTTCCTCTGTTTCTCTATTTAAATAGGGTGGGATGGGTAATTGTCCTGCCACATTTAAAAGCTGGCCAAACGGTATTTCTTTTTCATTCCATTCAAAGGTAACAATACCATAAGGTCCATCCTTTGAAACCAAACAAACCTGTAAGCAAATTTCTTTACCATTTACTTCAAATGTCTTTTTTAATGTTTCGCCTTTCCAGCGTTTTACATTGCCAAGCAAACAATGCCATTGGCAATATCCTAGTGCCTGTAATGCTTGTTCATGGCTGCCTTTGGCGGGTTCAAGACAAAATACTTCTATGGTAGCGCCGCTCTGTTTTTGAAAATGTAAGCGCGCATGAATTACTTTGGTATTGTTAAATACCATCATGCTTTGGGCTGCAATTTGTGAAGGAAGATTTTCGAAAATAGTCTCCTTTATTTCCCCTTTTTTATAAACTACTAATTTGCTTTGATCTCTATTTAGTAGCGGATAGGCAGCAATTTTTTCTTCTGGTAAATGATAAGTATAATCTAATATGGAAATTTCTTTTGCGTTCATTGCCTTTGGTTCGAACCAAAATTAATTGCCCTTGAAAACAGGTTTGCGTTTTTCTACAAAAGCGTTCATGCCTTCTTTTTGGTCTTCACTTGCAAAGCACATATAGAAATTTTTTCTTTCAAAGTACAAGCCTTCTTGCAAGCCACTATCAAATGCTTTTAATACACTTTCTTTTGCCAAACGTACCGCAACAGGACTCATTTGTGCAATTTCTTTGGCCAATTTTACGGCTTCATCTAAATATACCTCATCTGGCACCACTCGGTTTACCAAGCCCATGTTTTTTGCTTCTTCAGCACCAATAAATTTTCCCGTTAATACCATTTCCATAGCCAATGCCTTGCCAACAGCCTTGGTTAAACGTTGGGTTCCACCCGCACCAGGCATAATGCCCAATTTAATTTCGGGCTGACCAAATTTGGCGCTTTCTGCTGCTATAATCATATCGCATGTCATGGCCAATTCACAACCTCCCCCTAAGGCAAAGCCCGAAACGGCGGCAATAATTGGCTTCTTGGTTTTTCTAATCTGATCCCAAGTTTCAAATTGATCAATTTTTAATAAATCAATGGCCGTTTTACTTTCCATTTGTTTGATGTCTGCTCCAGCGGCAAAAGCCTGCTCATTTCCAGTTATAATAATACAGCGTACTTCTTCATTGGCATCCAATTGAGCTAAGGCCTCTTTCATTTCCAACATCAATTGGAGATTTAAGGCATTAAGTTCTTTTGGGCGATTTAAACGAATAAGCGCTATATTTGGCTGGTAATTGGCTTCTACCAAAATGAATTGAAATTCCATAACTTAAGTTTATTTGTAGCAAATCAACTTAATTTTATTTCAACTGGCAAGTTCCTGCAATAATAAAGCAGGGGCCAAATTCTTTTCCACCGAGCCAATTGAATTAAGTTATTGAAAATAAAGTGTTTAATTTATTTTGACCCTAAAAAAGGCGAGTTATTCAAATTATTATCAGAAAACTTTGAAGAAGTTATTGCATTTATTAAAAAAAGGCCGATATTTGCAGTCCTTTTGAAGAAAATATTGTCATGAGAGTATGTGATTTAACCGGTAAGCGCCCGATGGTGGGTAATAATGTGTCTCACTCAAACCGTAAGACCAAACGTCGCTTTTACCCCAATTTACAGGAAAAGAAATTCTTTATACCTGAAGAAAACCGCTGGATTACCTTAAAGGTGTCCACTAAAGCGATAAAAACTATTAACAAAAAGGGCATTAGTGCCGTTTTGAACGACTACATCCGTAACGGACAAATCTAAGGAGGAAGCAAGAAATGGCAAGAAAAGGAAATAGAATTCAAGTTATCTTGGAATGCACTGAGCATAAGAATAGCGGTTTATCTGGAACATCTAGATATATCACTACTAAAAATCGTAAAAATACTACCGAACGTATTGAGTTGAAGAAATACAACCCAATTATGAGGAGAGTAACTGTACACAAAGAAATTAAATAATTAAGTCATGGCTAAGAAGGTAGTTGCAACGTTAAAAACTGGCGCTGGAAAAGATTTCGCAAAAGTTTACAAAGCGGTTAGAAACGCAAAAGGATCATACTCGTTTAAAACTGAAATCGTTCCTAACGAGGAAGTAAAGAATTACTTTAAAAAGTAAGTCTTGGATACACACGCATTCAATAAAGCATTCTGTTAAAAGCAGGATGCTTTTTTTGTTTAAATATTAATGTGAAAAATGGGAATCTTTAGTTTTTTTAGTAAGGATAATAAAGACAAGCTCGACCAGGGCTTGGAGAAAACCAAAACCAGTTTGCTAGACAAAATTGGGAAGGCCTTACTGGGTAAAAGCTCAGTAGATGAAGCCTTTTTAGATGATCTAGAAGAAATTTTGGTGAGCAGTGATGTTGGTATAGAAACTACCCTTAAAATTATTGACCGTCTCCAGAAGCGTGTAGCACTAGATAAATACATTGGTTCAGACAGTCTCAATGCCATTTTAAAAGAAGAAGTTGGCAAATTGATGGATGAAAACAAATCCGAAATTCCTACCGACTTTAGTGACTTAAAAGGCGTAAAACCCTATGTAGTAATGGTAGTTGGTGTTAATGGCGTTGGTAAAACTACCACTATTGGAAAAATGGCCAATCAATATACCAAAGCTGGAAAGAAAGTTGTTTTAGGTGCTGGTGATACATTTCGCGCAGCTGCTGTAGAACAACTCAAAATTTGGGGAACACGCAACAATGTGCCCGTTATTTCGCATGGCATGAATACCGATCCTGCTTCTGTTGCATTTGATACTGTTGCCAAAGCAATAGAAATGGATGCCGATGTTGTGATTATTGATACCGCAGGCAGACTTCATAATAAAATTGGCTTGATGAATGAATTGAGCAAAATAAAAAGGGTAATGGAAAAAGTAATTCCAAATGCCCCACATGAAATTTTATTGGTGCTTGATGCCAGCACAGGCCAAAATGCCTTTGAACAAGCCAAACAATTTACCGCCGCCACAGAAGTAAATGCACTTGCACTTACCAAATTAGATGGTACTGCCAAAGGTGGCGTTGTTATTGGCGTTGCCGATCAATTCCATATTCCAGTGAAATACATTGGTGTGGGTGAAGGAATAGACGACCTTCAATTGTTTAATAAGAAAGAATTTGTTGACTCTCTTTTTAATAGCTAATTGCTTTGAAAACCAAAACCTTAAAAAAAGACAAGGTTAATATTATTACCCTTGGTTGCTCTAAAAATATTGTCGACAGTGAAGAGCTATACAGCCAACTGAAGGCCAATGATTTTTTAGTGGAGCATGAATCTCAAGAAGATGATGCCAATATTGTTATTATAAATACCTGTGGCTTTATTGATAATGCCAAGGAAGAAAGTATCAATACCATTGTGCGTTGGGCCGAAGCCAAAGAGGCTGGTGAAATAGATAAACTCTATGTTACAGGCTGTCTTTCGCAACGCTACAAACCAGATTTGGAAAAGGAAATTCCTGAAGTTGACCAATATTTTGGTAGCACGCATTTGCCTCAATTACTCCAAACGCTTGGTGCCGATTACAAACATGAATTAATTGGCGAACGTATTACAACTACGCCAGCGCATTATGCCTATTTAAAAGTTTCTGAAGGTTGTGATAGACCTTGCTCTTTTTGCGCTATTCCTATTATGCGCGGGAAACATGTTTCAAAATCTTTAGAACAAATAGAAACTGAAGTAAAAGGCTTGGTGAAAAATGGCACCAAAGAGATTTTACTCATTGCCCAAGATTCTACCTATTATGGTTTAGATTTATACGGCGAAAGAAAATTAGCAGAATTGCTACGCAGAATTTCTGATGTGCCAGGGGTTGAATGGATTCGTTTGCATTATGCCTATCCTTCTCAATTTCCTTTGGAAGCTTTGGAGGTAATGGCCGAACGCGATAATATTTGCAAATACATTGATATCCCTTTGCAGCATGTGAGTGATAATATGCTCAAAATTATGCGCAGGGGAATAACTGGTAAGAGAACAGAAGAATTGGTTCAAACCATCAGAGAAAAAGTTCCAGGTATTGCCATCAGAACTACTTTAATTGCAGGTCATCCAGGCGAAACCGAGCAAGACTTTTTAGACCTATGTGAATTTGTGAAACGCAACCGTTTCGACAGGTTAGGTATTTTTACCTATAGCCATGAAGATGGCACCCATGCAGGTGAAATGCTTGATGATGTGCCGCAAGAAGTAAAGGAAGAAAGAGCTGCCATGGTGATGGAAATACAACAAGGTATTAGCACTGAAATTAATAAAACCCGCGTTGGTAAAACGCTCAAAGTTCTTTTTGATAGAAAAGAAGGTGGCTATTATATTGGTAGAACAGAATTTGATAGTCCAGAAGTAGATAATGAAGTTTTGGTTGACGCCAAAACCAATTATGTGCGCATTGGCGATTTTGCAAATGTGTTAATTGAATCGGCAGAGGATTTTGACTTGTACGGTAAAGTAATTGCCTAATGCTTCGTCCTTATTTAAATTTGCCTTTGTCTGAAACCAATCTGGTTTCGCCTATGGTAAAAGATTACCTTTCAAAAAAGGAGTCTTTGAAACCCTTTGCGGGTCAATGGCAAGAGATGGAGAGCCTTCAAGTATTGCTCCAAAACAGAAGTTTTGAGCAATCAAAAAGAGACATTCTTAGCGCATATTTGGTTCAGCAATATAAAACTGCAGACATCAAATTAGACAAAGATTCAAAGGTACTAGCAAATATAGAATGCTTAAAAAATAGCCAAACATTTACCATTACAACTGGCCATCAATTGAGTTTGTTTGGTGGTACTTTGTTTATGTCGTACAAAATTTTAACAGCCATTAAACTTGCTGCAGATTTGCAAAAGGGCAATCCATTAAAAAATATTGTACCTGTATTATGGTTGGCTTCAGAAGACCATGATTTTGAAGAAATTCAATCCACCTATTTGTTTGGGAAAAAGTATGTTTGGGAAAAAGATTCCATGAACAAACCATGCGGAAAGATAGATTTGGTAGGCATCGATAAGCTTGTTGAGGAAATAAAATTGGTTTTAGGCAGCACTGAAACAGCGCAAAATTGGATCGGCAAAATAGAAGATGCATACAAAGCCTCCTATGATTTAGGAACTGCTACTTTACGTTTTTACCATTCTTTATTTGAAGAATTTGGTTTAGTTATTCTCGATCCAAACGATAGCCAATTGAAAGCGCTTTTTGTGGCAGAAATTCAAAATGATTTGTTGTTGCAAAAGAACTTTGAAGTACAAGCAGCAAGTGATAAGATTTTGGCTGAAAATTATAAGTTACAAATTAATGCACGACCATTAAATTTTTTCTTTTTAGATGATTTACTTGGAAGAGTAATGGTAAAAAAGGAGGGGGAATTTTGGGTTTGCGGTTCGAACCAATGGGATGAAAATGATTTAAGCAATCAGATAAAATTGCATCCAGAAAAGTTTAGTCCAAACGTAAATTTAAGACCACTTTACCAAGAAAGTATTTTGCCCAATCTTGCCTATATTGGAGGGCCTGCAGAGGTTTCTTATTGGATACAATTGAAGCCAATTTTTGAAACAAACGTGGCATCCTATCCTGTTTTAGTAGTTCGTTTTATGAATGTTTTAATAGGAAAGGGTTTTGCAGATAAAGTTGCGAAATCTCATCTTAATTTGTCTGATTTATTGTTAGAGGAGAAAGCATTAGCAGCACTTTGTATCAAGCAAGCACAGGGATTTGATTATAAGCAAAAGGTGGAAGCCGTTTTAAATGAGTTGCAACTTTTTGTTGATAGCAGTAAAAATACGGAGCCTAATTTGAGCAAAGCCTTTTTAGAACAAAAATTGAAAATGAAAGAGTTTTTCAAAGAGAATTCCGCTGATTTTAACAAAGCAATTGCCAAAGCGGAGCAAACTCATATTGAAAAAGCAGTAAAATTGAAGTCCAAATTGTTTCCCGCTGGCGTATTTCAAGAGCGTATGGAAACACTCCTGCAACATGAAGTGATGTGTGAAAAAGATTTGCGTAAGGAAATAATTGAAATTTTGGAGCCATTAAGCGCCCAAGTTCATTTTACGGAAAACTAAGATAATTTCCCTTCTTTTAATAGTTGATTGCTTAAATGCCAAACCAGCATTCCAGCTGAAACGGCCACATTTAAGGAATGTTTGGTACCAAATTGCGGAATTTCTATACAGCCATCACACTGATTAATAATTTCTTGGTCAACACCATCTACCTCATTTCCAAAAACAATGGCAATGGGTTGTTCTGTTTGGTATTCAAATTTTTCAAGGGAAATGCTATTGGCAACTTGTTCTATGGCAAAAACAGGAATTCCACTTTCTTTAAGTTTTTGAATGGCAGCCAAACCACTTTCATGGTATTCCCAGGCTACAGTGTCGCAAGCCCCAAGGGCAGTTTTAAGAATTTCTCTATTGGGAGGAATGGCAGAATTGCCTGTAATGAATATTTTTTTTATTAGAAAAGCATCTGAAGTTCTAAAGATTGAGCCAATATTGTTCCCGCTTCTAAGGTTGTCGAGCACAATGTAAATGTCGGATTTCTGACTTACTTTAAAATCAGCTATTGATAGCCGTTGTAAGTCCGAATTTCCTGTTTTTTCTTGGCCCATGGTCATTTCTAATTATTAAGTGGTAATAGAATACAAATAACAATAAATTTATTTTGTATTCATAAAATAATGTATCTTCGGATAGTTAATTAACATTTAATAATTGCCTATGAAACCCCTTTCAAAATTTAATTTTATTGTTATTTTAGCCTTTACTATTAACTGTTTTATTAATGTTAGTATAATTAAGGCTCAGGGCAGAGTTCCTAGATTGTCTGCTTCAGTGCAATTGGGTTTGCCTGTTACCTATTTTTCTGTACCTTCAAAATCCGTTGGTATTTATACTGCTGCCTTGCGTTATTCTTACAATAGAAATTGGTCGTTTGAAGCCAGAGTAACCTCTAATACTTTTTATAACAATGCTACCGGCCATTCAGCAAAAACAATTTTAGACAATACGGCAACTGATATAGCGTCTTATAGAACGCCCGTTTATGGCTTTAATGCAATAGCTTATTACAATTTGCATAAAGTCTTAAATTTAGATAGCAAGCCTCAAAACAGGTTCTTGCCTTATTTAAGTTTAGGAGCTGGAATAAATATGTATAGGCCAGAAGTTAATTATGTTAATGGTACTTCAAGCAAAGCTAAAACCTTTGGCAAGCCATACCGCGATTACCAATTAGGATTAGGTACGCGTTATTTTATTAATTCAAATTTGGATTTATTTGCTGGTGCAGAATACCATATTTCTGAAACTTATTATTTAGATGGATTTAAAGAATTAACTAATCCAAGTCTCGATCAATACTTAAATTTTTATGGAGGTGTTAGTATTAAGTTTGGTGCTAAATCTTGGAACAATTTAATAGATTGGAATAAGAAAAATATCGAAAACCCAAATGAGGAAATCAAGTCGTACGCTAAATTTGCTTTGGATGCCACTTTGGGTGTGCCATACTTATTTACTTCTGTTGGTCATAATTTAACCGGAATGTATAGCCTTGGTTTGCGTTATTCTTTTAGCCGTGCAATAGGCTTGCAAGCTAATTTTGCTCAAGGAAAAGTATCGGGCAAACAAATAGGCGATATGGCAGCAGCAGACAATACGCCAGAATCAATAAATAGCTTTGCAACAAGTTTAAACCAAGTTACAGTTAGAGCTTACTTTAATATTTTTAATTTATTAGAGGAAAAAGTTACTAGGCCGCAATGGAATCATTATTTGATTTTAGGTGCTGGCTATTTAAAAGCTACTGGTGATGCCACTTTAGCCAATGGTAAATCTGTAACTGGTCGTATGCTTTACAAAGAACCCGGAATTCAAAATATTGTAATTGGCTATGAAGCAAGGAAATATTATAACTCCTATTTCGACCTAATTGCAGGCATGGATTTTAGTTATAATCAATCTAAATATTTAGATCAGGCAGGCAGTAAGCCAAATTTAAACAACCACCTTTACTTGCATGCCGGTATTACCTATAAAATTGGTGCTACTAAGGAAAAAGAACATATTGATTGGTCGTATAAAAATTACAATCACTATAGAAACAAAAAATCATATATTGAGCAGGAACTTGTAATGGAACGTCCACCTGTGGCTCCAAAAGTTGATACGAGTAGAATGGTGGTAATGTCAATTCCTACGCAAGCTCCAATTGAGCAGGTAAAAAATGTAGTTGCGCCTGAAGTTCCAAAAGAAAATGTAATGGTGCCAATTATTGCAACTCCTGTTCCTGCAGTTGTGGAGCCAATTCAAAAAGTGGAGGCGCCTAAAGAAATTGTAGTTGCTATCCCGGAAGAAATTAAGAAGTCAGAAACAGTTCCAACAGTAAAACCTGCTGAAGCTCCTGTTTTGGTTGCGCCAAAAGTGATTAAGCCTGTGGCGCCTAAAGTAGTCGAAAATGTTGTTCCAAAACCTGTAATAATTGATCCTACATTAAGTGGAAATACTCAATTAGCGCCACCTAAAGCTAAATACAACGTGGTTGTAGCATGTTACAGTGTAAATAGAATTGATGCAGCTTTAGCATACCAACAAATATTACTTAGCCAAGGGTATAAGCCAGTTATTAGCAAGAGCAATGGAAGTTCTAAAATTGTTAGAATGACAATCCTAACTACAGATAATAGGAAAGAGGCCTTGGCGGCAAGCAGAAAAGCGCGTAGAAGCATAGAATCGCATGCTTGGTTATATTTGTACAATAAACAGTAGTTTGTAGATAACTGACATTTAGAAATTGTTTGGTTCTCATATAATGGCCTAACTTAGCGGATATTTTTTTCGCAAAGTACCATTGTATGAGAACTAATTTTTTAATAGGGTTTTTTGTTTTGATGGCATCGGTTTCGATGGCCCAAAATACACCCAAAAAAGAAAGAAAAGGGTCGGAAACAAAACTAGAGACGCCAGACATGAGCGTTTTAGATGATTCCAAGCCTAAGACCCTTGCAAAGCCTGCAAAAGACTCGGATACAATGAATATTATCCCGCTTACCAAATACAATCATTTGTCTTTTGGCGCAAATTATGGGATGGCATTTTTCTCTGGGGATGTTGCGGCAGATGCAGTATATCCAGCATTTGGCGGCTATGTTAAATATTCTTTCGGACATGTAATGGGTATGCGTATTCAATACCTTCAAGGAAAGGTTTCTGGAGCGCCTTCAGATAAAAAGCCAATTGAAAACGCTTACTTTCATGCCGATGTTACAAACATCAATTTGCAACTATTATTCAATATCGGAAGCGTAGATTTTCGTCAGAGTTTTCCGCGTAACAGTTTTTATTTTGGAATGGGTGTTGGTAGATTAAACTACAATAGTACAAGAGATTTTCCTGATACGCCAAGCCTCATTACTCGAAAAGCAAACGAAACTATTTTGGCAATTCCACTTACGCTTGGGTTCAAAAGAAAAGTTACCAAGAATTTTGATATTGGCTTTGAATTTAATTATAACATCAGTGTTAAAGATAATATGGATTTAGCGCATGTTGATGGTACACTCCCAGATTGTAATGGATATTTTGTTGCTAATATTGTATACAATATTAATTCAAAAAACAAGGGCGGTCATATAGATTGGAGCAATCCAGTAGATAAAATTTACAGGAATTTAAAGGATGTTAAAGACCAAACCGATGCCATGAAATTAGATACGGATAAAGATGGTGTTCCTGATTACCTCGACCAAGAACCAAATACCAAAGAAGGCTACAAGGTAGATGGAAAAGGAAAAACCCTCGATAGCGATGATGATGGTATTCCAGATTCAATTGATCCAGATCCATATGGGTTTAGTCAATCCCTAGGACTGTATTTCCCCTCTGGTATTGGTAAAAATGGCGCAGATTCAAATGAGTTAATTTATCAATTTAGTGACTCAATTCCACAAACAGATTTTGTTACCATTTCTAAAAGTGGATACGGTTTGCCAACAATAATTTTTCCGCCAAATCATTTTACAGTGCATGTTGAGCAATTTCCATTATTGCAACAAATAGCAAGAATATTAATGATTGATACTTCTGCTTCGCTTGTTATTATTGGACATTCTGATAATGATAAACCAAACCTTACTCAGTTTAGTTTGGCCGAAAGAAGGGCACTTGAGGTAAAAAGAAAATTGAATAAGATTTATGAAATTGATGAAAAACGGATGTTGGTATTCTCAGCTAAAGATCCTTACGTTACAAAATACCAAATGAGTACGGAAGGCCTCGATCGTAAAGTAGAATTTAGAATCATTCGTCCGGTTCAAAGACGTCAGCCTCGGGTTGATCAAGAAGACTTGAGAGAAAAGATTAAATAAAAAAAAAAGTCCTGGAGTAATCCAGGACTTTTTTTATTTTCTTTCCTTATGTTTTTCCCAAGGTAATGGGCCAATTTTATACATAAACCTTGTTATCAATGCCTGCTTCTTTTTAATATACCTTGAAGGTTTATTTGCCTTCCACCTGCGTGGATTAGGATAGCAAGCGGCAATTGCTGCAGCTTCAGATTGTGTTAGTTGAGCAGCTGGTTTATTAAAGTAAATTAAAGAGGCAGCCTCTGCACCATAAATGCCATTGCCCATTTCAATAATATTTAAATAAACTTCGAGAATGCGTTTTTTAGTCCAAAATAATTCTAAGCAAACGGTTACATAAACCTCCAATCCTTTTCTTAACCAACTGCGTGTGGGCGTAAAAAATAAATTTTTTGCAGTTTGCTGACTTATTGTACTTGCGCCTCTTGGTTTTTTGCCTTTATCAAAACTTTTCTTTACTGAATCAAAGATTTGTTCAAAATCAAAACCATAGTGTTGGAAGAACTTTGGATCCTCTGCAGTTACGCTTGCCAAACAGATATTTTTACCCAAATTTTCTATGCTTTCCCAATCTTTTCTTAAGCGCATGGGATCGTCGCCAAATGCTTGTTCAACCAACCTCACAAGCGGCAGGGGAGTAATTGGTACAGGAACCACACGGTAAATAATTATTAAAAACAAGCTAACCTGAAAGGATAGGATACAAACCTTCCATATAAGGTCTTTTAATTGACCTAGTTTTTTTGCTATTGCTTTTCCTGTTTTTCCCATTTTACTTGATGCAATTTTAATAAAGAAATCCTGATTCCCAACTTCTTTGCAATTGTTTTTAATTAATCGAAACTTTTAGCCAATTTTTATTTTTTATTTTATCGATTTCTTATCGATTTAGTTAAACTAAACAGGATTTCTTTTGTTAATTTGAAAGGAATTTAAATTAGCATGCAATCTTTTAGAATTAAAATGTTTTTGGGCTTTACCCTATTTATCGTTTTGCTCGATTTATATATCTGGCAAGCCGTTAAAGTTCTAATAAAAAATAAACCTAAGTGGTATCAAATAACTATTAAGGTGCTCTATTGGGGTATTCCTTCCTTACTTCTATTGGTTACAATTTTTTCTACTTTTGAAAGTTTTACGGCTAACTTTAAAGTTTTAAGGAGCTATGTACTTGCTATGTTCTTTGTTATTTATGCCTCTAAATTAATTACCTTTTTATTTATTGTTTTAGATGATATAAAAAGACTTTGTATGTGGACTTGGCATGGCATTGAACGTAAGTTCTTGCACCGTGAAAAGGAAGCCGAGGAGGAGGAAATGGAAGAGTCTATTGAGCCAAATAGCACCAAAATTACTCGATCACAATTTATTGCTAGGGCGGGCATTGTAGCAGGTGCAGTACCTTTTGTTATTTTGTCGAGAGGACTAGCTTCTGGAGCTTATAATTACCAAGTTAGGCGGGTTAACCTGGTTTTGCCCAATTTACCTGAAGCTTTTGATGGGATTAAACTTTTGCAAATTTCGGATGTGCATTGTGGTTCTTTTTTAGATAGAGATGCCGTATATCGTGGAATAAAATTAATTAAAGAACAAAAAGCGCATGTTGCCTTCTTTACTGGGGATTTTGTAAATAACCGAACCAATGAGGCCGATGAATGGGCTGATATGTTTAGCGAAATAAAAGCACCAATGGGTGTTTACTCTATTTTTGGAAACCATGATTATGGCGATTATGTTAGCGATTGGAATTCACCTGAAGAGAAAGCTAAAAACTTGCAAGATCTTGTAGATGTTCATAAAAACATGGGTTGGCATTTGCTGCGCAACGAACATGTTTTACTTGAAAAAGAAAATAAACGCATAGGTTTGGTAGGCGTTGAAAATTGGGGCGATAGAGGTAGGTTCCAAAAGTTTGGAGATATAGATAAAGCCAAAGCAGGAATGCCAGATGTGCCTGTTAAAATTTTATTGTCACATGACCCAAGCCATTTTGATACCATCATATCAAAACAGCATCCAGATATAGACCTTACACTTTCTGGACATACCCACGGTTTTCAGTTTGGAATTGAATTGGGCAATTACCGTTGGAGTCCTTCTAAATACATTTATCCGCATTGGGCAGATTTGTATAAAATAGAAAAGCAAATGCTATATGTAAATCGTGGATACGGATTTTTAGGTTACCCAGGTAGGGTAGGCATAATGCCCGAAATAACTGTATTTACCCTCAATAGAACGGCTTAGTATAAATACTTGCCAGATATTGGAACGCGTCTTCCTGGTCCAAATGCTTTTTTAGAAACACGCAAAACGGGAGGTGCTTGCCAGCGTTTCCATTCGTTCATATTAACCATTTTCAAAATCTTTTGAACCAAAGTTCTGTCAAATCCTTTGTCTTCAATTTGGCTCGGACCAAGTCTTTCTTCTATATAGAAATGTAAGATTTGATCCAAAGTTTCATAAGGTGGCAAGCTATCGCTGTCTTTTTGGTCGGGACGTAATTCTGCAGAGGGTTCCTTGGTAAGAATATTTGTTGGAATAATTTCTTTCTCGCGATTGATATAAGCGCACAATTCAAAAATCTCCGTTTTGTATAAATCGCCAATAACAGAAATTCCGCCACACATGTCGCCATACAGGGTTCCATAACCTACAGCCAATTCACTTTTGTTGCTTGTGTTCAATAAAATATAACCAAATTTATTGGCCAATCCCATTAATATTACCCCACGCGAACGCGATTGTAAATTCTCTTCGCTTAAGCCAAAAGCAGTTCCACCAAAATAAGGTTCTAAAGTATCTAAAAATGATTGATAAGTGTTTTCAATAGGAATAATACTGTGCTTAATTCCTAAATTTTGTGACAATGCTAGGCTGTCGTCAATAGAATGTTGGCTGCTGAAATGGGAGGGTAATAATACCGCCCAAATATTTTCTTTACCGAGTGCTTTTTCTGCCAAATAAGTAACCAAGGCAGAGTCAATTCCTCCAGATAAACCTAGTATTGCCTTGTTAAAGCCAAGCTTTTCAAAATACTGCCGAATACCCAATACCAGGGCGTTTTCCAAGTCTTGGTATTTATTCCTTTTTAGTTTTGGTTCGGCATAAACAGCACTTGAAAGAATTTTTATTTTATCACCTTTTTCAATGAGAAACGACTTTTCATCCTCTTCAAAATAATTGAGCTCTTCCAACACCTTACCGTTGGCAGCAATAACCGAGCTTCCGCCGTCAAAAATTAAATGGGTTTGTGCACCTATATGATTTACATAAAATAGCGGTAATCCATATTTTTTAGCATTGCTCTGCAGGGTGTTTCTGCGCTCCTCAATTTGCGTTTTAGAGTATGGAGAAGCAGCAATATTTATAATAAAATCTGGACTTTGTTTAATGAGTTCATCCAAAGGTGTGGTAACATACATTGGGTTATCATTTAAATTCCAAACATCTTCACAAATAGTTAAAGCAATTTTAAATTCTTTAAATGCTATTACTTGAAACACTTTATTAGGCTCAAAATACCTGTATTCATCAAAAATATCGTAATTAGGTAAAAGCGTTTTATCTGTAATTTGCTTTACATTTCCATCTTCTAAAAAATAGGCAGAATTGTATAAATCTTTCCCTTCTACTACTGGGTTGGTTCGGGGCGAACCTACAATTGCTGCAATGCCAACGCAATGTTTTGCTATTGCTTGTATACTCTCTTCTGCTTTGGCAATAAAATCTTTGAATTCTAAAAAATCACGTGCAGGGTAGCCGCAAGTTGCTAACTCAGAGAACACAATTAAATCTGTACCATTTTTTCTGGCAGAATAAATTGAGTCTATTATTTTCTGAGTATTTCCTTCAAAATTGCCTGTATGGAAACTCAGTTGCGATAAGGTTATTTTCACGCTAAGGGATTAGAATAGATTGTTTTTGGTTCGAACCAAGGCAATTAATTTTAATTTAAAATTTATGATGCAGGCATATAAATTGTAAACAGCATTTTTTTGCATTTATTCTCTTCAAATTTAATAGCAATTACAGATATTGCAAGAGTTTAGTTATTGTAAGTTAAACTTGTTAAAAAATATATAATCAATGAAACGCATCCTTCTGTCTTTGTTTTTCTTTTCAATACTAGTATTCGTTGCCTGTAAAAAAGAATTGATTCCAATTCATATTATCCGTTTCGAACAAGATTTATTTGATAAAAATGCTAGCTCAAAGCCAGATCATTTTTACATTATGCAAGAAAAATACGGGGTATTTTACAACAGTTTTGCGCAAGATATTTTAAATATAAGTGAAGAAGAAAGTGCGGAAGCCTTTCAGCCCAGTATGAGCCAATTTATTGGCCATCCAAGCATTTTGCAATTGAAGCATGAGGTAGATTCTGTGTTTCCTGATTTGAAAGAAATTGAGGCGGGTTTATCTGAAGCAATGACAAATTACAAAGCAGAATTTCCAGAAAATAGAATACCTAGTTTTGTTACTTTTATTTCGGAATTTGGTTTCGTAAATGTGAGTTACGATTCAATTATTGGAATTGGATTAGATATGTTTTTAGGCGAAAAGTATGCACTTTATCCAGCCTTAGAATTTCCAACTTTTATGGTGGCTAAATTGCGAAGAGAATACATTGTACCTAATACCATTAAGGCTTTGGCCATAGGTAAGTTTGAAGGACAGTTAAAAGATAAGCGGTTTTTGGCCATGATGTTGTTTGAAGGTAAAGTGCGCTATTTTATGAAACAATTAATGCCGAACCTAAGTGATACCTTGATTTTTGGCTATTCTCAAAAACAATTAGAATGGGCACAAAAAAATGAAGCCATGGTATGGGCGCATTTAGTTGAAAATAAAATGTTGTTTAATGTTGAGCCGAACCAATACATGCGCTATTTTAATGATGGTCCCTTTACCATTGCAACAGGTGTGCCTCAAGAATCGGCTCCAGCCATTGGTGTATTTTCTGGGTACAAAATTATTGAAAGGTATATGAAGGAGAATTCGGGTGTAAGCCTCCAAGAATTAATGCTTAATGGCAATTGGGACGAAATTTTAAAAGCCAGTAAATACCGGCCAGAATAGTTCGGGATTGTAAAAAAAGACGCCCTTTGGTAAATTTTTATTGCATTTTTTAATGCTGATTCTTAACTTTTCTTTTGTAAATAAAAACGCAAATGAGAAAAAAACTACTCACCTTATTACTGGCCTGGATGGTATCCATGGTTTCAGTATGGGCACAAACCCGCCAAATTACGGGACTTGTGACCGATTCAAAGGATCCCATTATTGGCGCAACGGTGCAAGTGAAAGGAACAAGCATTGGAACTGTTACCAATTCAAATGGGCGCTATGTGCTTGATGTGCCAGCAAATGCAACAACTATTATTGTTAAGTATGTTGGCTACAAAGCCTCCGAACTTAGTATTGCCGGTATTTCTGAAATTAACGCTGCTTTAGCAATAGATAAAGAAAATCTGGATGAGCTTGTGGTAACTGCATTTGGTATTGAACACCAGAGAAAAACTTTAGGTTATTCATCACAAAAAATTGGTGGTGATGAATTAAAGAAATCTGGTGAACAAAATATGATTCAAGGCCTTGCTGGTAAAGCTGCGGGCGTTTATGTGCAAGGTTCTGGAGGTACTCCTGGAGCTTCCGCAAAAGTGCTATTGCGTGGTAACGTAACTTTTACTGGTGAAAATCAACCCTTAATTGTGGTAGATGGTGTGCCTATTGATAACAGTACTTCTCAAAGTGTTGCAGGTGATTATCCTTATAATGCCAACTTACAAGGTGTTAACTCATCTAACCGTGGTGTGGATATTAACCCAGATGATATTGAAAGTATGAACATCTTGAAAGGCCCAGCCGCTGCAGCTTTATATGGTGTGCGCGCTGGTGCGGGTGCAATTATTATAACTACTAAAAAAGGTAAAAAAGGAGCTAAAAGTTTCAGTGTAGATTTAAATACTTCTGTTGAAATTTCTCAAGTAAACAAACTCCCTAACTTGCAAATGAAATATTCGCAAGGTACTGGTGGTGGTGCTTTAAATGCAGATAAATCTGGTTCAATTGGAGCAGGTATTTATAAGCCAGGTACAACCTCTGCAAACTGGGGTAACTTAACCAAAGACAGTTTAGGTATTACACCAACAGACAATATGGGTAACTTCTTTAAAACAGGTTATGCCTACAACAACAATATTTCAATTACCAATAACACAGAAAACAGCTCAATGCGCGTTTCTATTGGTAGGTTAACACAATCGGGTGTTGTTCCAAATACTTCGTTTGAACGTACTTCTGCACGTATTACCATGGATTCGCGTTTAAGTAAGCGTTTTACAATGGGTGGAACTGTGAATTTAATTAATTCTGGTGGTGTACGCTCTCAAAATGGTAGTAATCTTTCTGGTGTAATGTTAGGTTTATTAAGAGCGCCAAATAGCTTTAATTTAAATGATCCTAACCAAGGTGGTTATAAAAATCCTGATGGAACACAACGTCAATATTTCGGAATCTATGACAATCCATATTGGACAGTTTATGAAAATCCATTTAAGGATAATGTAAACCGTGCTTTGGGTAATATTAATTTTACCTATGATCCATTAGATTGGATGACCATTACGTATCGTTTAGGTACAGATATGTATACAGACCAACGCAAGCAAGTTTTTGCAATTGGTTCATGGGCGCCAGACAATGCGCCAGGTGGGGAAATTGATGAAAATACACAGAGGTATAAAGAATACTATTCAGACCTTTTGGTGTCTATGAAAAAAGATTTTAGCCCAGATTTGAAAACTACTTTATTAGTGGGTAACAATTTAAACAGTCGCTACAGTCAAGATTTATTTTTGAGAGGGCGTGATTTAAGCGCACCTGGTAATTACAATTTATCTAATGCTGCAAATTTATATTCAAGCGAGGGTAACGTAACTATTAGAACTGCAGCCCTTTTTGCAGATTTTAACGCAGCCTACAAAAACTTTTTATTTATCGGTTTAACTGGTCGTAACGAATGGGCTTCTACTTTTGGAACTGCAAAAAATAATTTCTTCTATCCATCAGCTAATATTTCATTGGTATTTAGTGAATTGGTGAAAATTCCAAAAATGAGTTTTGGTAAAGTTCGTTTGGCATATGCCCAAGCGGGTATGAGCCCTGATCCATATAGAACACGTACCTATTTCACCCGTTCAACCTACACAGATGGTTTTACTGGTGGTTTATCATTCCCTTATTTAGGTCAAAATGGTTATGGTTACTCTTCTTTAATTGGAAATCCAAACTTGCGTCCTGAAAGAAATACAGGAATGGAAGTAGGTGCCGATTTGAGATTCTTTGAAAGTCGTTTTGGAATTGATTTTACTTATTACAACCAAAAATCAACCGACCTTTTGGTAACGCGTCCAATTGCGCCATCAACTGGTTTCTCTAATTTGTATACCAATGCTGGTTCAATGGTAAATAAAGGTATTGAGTTAATTGTGAGCGGTACACCTGTAAAATTAAAAGACTTCACTTGGGATATCAATGTGAACTATGCGCGTAACAGAAATACCGTTTTGGAATTAGGCGAAGGCTTAAAAGAAATTAGCCTTGAATCTGGTTTCACCGAAATGGGTGCTTATGCAATTAAAAACCTACCTTATGGTGTATTGTATGGTACACGTTGGGACAGAACCTCTAATGGCGATTTAATTATAGGTGCAAATGGTTTGCCTAGAAAAGCATTAGAAAGAGGACAAATTGGTAACCCTTATCCAAAATGGTATGGTGGTATCAGAAATACTTTCACCTACAAGAAAATTAGCTTCACATTCTTATGGGATGTGCGCGTTGGTGGAGATATTTGGAATGGTACTTGGGCACGTTTGAACAACATAGGTCGTACCGCAGAATCTGCTGAAGGTCGTGAGAAATTCTACATCATTCCTGGTCAAAAAGTTGTTAGTGTAAATCCTGATGGTTCTGAAGTTTATGCAAGTAATGATATCAAAATTTCTGCCTACAACTACTACAGAACTTACAAAGGTGATGGTGGTGCTTATGCCGCAGAAAATGCTATTCAAAATGGCGGATGGGTTCGTTTACGTGATGCAAGCATCAGCTATGCATTGCCAATAGGCCCTAAAGCTAGTCGCAAAATTAAAGGTGTAACTTTAAGCGTAACTGGTCGTAACTTATTATTGTTTACAGACTATACCGGTGTTGATCCAGAAACTAGTTTAACTGGTGCTGGCTCTAATATTGGTGGATGGGATTATTTCAATAACCCTGGAACCAAATCTTACACTTTTGCTTTAAAAGCTAGTTTCTAAAATGTTTAACGATTAAAAGAATTTACAATGAAAAAAATAACATATAGCGTCTTAGCCCTTTTGCTAATAACGTTTACGGGTTGTAAGAAATTCGTTGATGGATATGATACATCTCCAAACGATCCTTCGGTAGTTACCCCTGCCTTGTTATTGTCTAATTGCGAGGTTGCTTATTTTGCAACTGCCAACGGACAATTAAGCCGCCAAACTTCAATGATGGTGCAACAATCTACTGGCGTTGATGGCCAAAGTCGTGATGCCAATGAATATGCAATTGATGAAGGTTCTAATGTGAACGAATGGTCTGTAATTTATGGTAATGGATTAAATAACCTAAAAACCTTATATAACCAAGCTGGTACAGCGAATCCACATTACCAAGGTATAGCAAAAATTATGCAAGCCATGTTCTTGGGTGTTGCTACAGATTTATGGGGTGATGTTCCAAATAGAGAAGCTTTAAATGGCGAAAAAGGATTGTCTCCTAAATATGATGCCCAAGTTGATGTAATGAGTGATATTCAAAAATACCTTGATGAGGGTATTGCATTGCTTAAAAAACCTGCTGATGCAAATAAAATTGTACCAGGTACTGATGATTATATTTATGCAGGGGATGTAAATGCATGGATTGCTGCTGCGCATGTTGTAAAGGCGAGATATTATAACCGCTTAAGCAAACGTGATGCTGCAGGTTCTGCTACTAGCGCTTTGGCTTCTTTAAATGATGCAAAATTAGCTGGCTTTGCGGGTAACGAAAACAACATGAATGCCCATTTTGGAACAAAAAGTAACGAGTACAACCAATGGTATGCTTTTACTGTTGTTGAGCGCGCTGGTTACATGAAAACTGGACTAACCATGACAAACATAATGAACGCATGGACTGATCCACGCTTGCCTTTCTATTGTTTGCCTGATTCTGGTAATGCCTATAATGGTTCTGCAACAGATGCGCAAAATTTAGATGCATCTGAGGTAGGTCCTTATTTGGCAACAGATGCAGCACCATTCCCATTGGTTACATACGCAGAAGCTAAATTTATTGAAGCTGAAGCCAAATTTAGAGCCAATGACAAAGCTGCAGCAGCTACCGCACACAATGATGCAATTATTGCAAGCGTTAACGCAGTTACAGGTGCAGCGCCAGAACAAATTTTTGTGGATAGCCAAGCAAGTGAAACGGCCGCAACTATTTCATTAGAAAAAATAATGACACATAAATATGTGGCTATGTTTGGGCAAATTGAAGCTTATGCAGATTGGAGAAGAACAAATATTCCTACTTTAACGCCAAATGCAAATTCAAACTTAGGCGCTATTCCTAGACGCTTGCCAACTGTATTGGATGAGCGTCTTTATAATTCCAATGCACCAAAAAATTCAGATCTTAAACTGCCAGTTTGGTGGGATAATTAATTATTAATTATTGAAATGAAAAAAACGGATCACATTATTTGTGGTCCGTTTTTTTTATGTTTGCCCTGTGCTAAAAGTTACCGCCATAAACATTTATCCTGTGAAAGGGCTTCCTGCCATTTCATTAAATACTTCTAAGGTATTGGCGGCAGGTTTAGAATTTGATAGGCGTTGGATGCTCGTTGATGAAAATGGTATTTTTATTAGCCAAAGAAATACACCATTACTTTCTCAATTTACAATAGAACAGAATGATTCTGGGTTTTTAATTGGCTTTCCAACCTTGGATAAAAACCTTCAAATTCCACTTGATTCAACTGGAAATTCTATACGGGTAAAAGTTTGGGACGATGAATTCCTTGCTTCGCATTTTTCTGAAAATGCCGACAATTGGTTCAGCCAAATTCTTGAAATAAATTGTCGCTTGGTTTGTATGCTTGGCAATGTTGTAAGACCTATTGAAGCAAATTACAATAGCGGAAATGACCAAGTGAGTTTTGCAGATGGATTCCCATTTTTAATGATAGGCGAGGAGTCTTTAAAAGATTTAAATCAAAAACTTGAATTCCCCATCCTTATGGATCGCTTTCGCCCTAATATTGTTTTTGCAGGTGGTATACCTTTTTATGAAGATGAAATTGCAGCATTCAGTGTCGGTTCGAACCAATTTGTTGCAGTTAAACCTTGCGCCAGATGCCAAGTTACAACCATTAACCAGCAAAATGGAATAATGGAGAATGAACCATTGAAAACATTGTCCACCTATAGGAAAATCAATAACAAAATAATGTTTGGACAAAATGTAATTCCTAAAAATATCAATGGAATTATTTCAATTGGCGATGAACTAATTGTTCATTCCCACAAAACAAATCTGTTAAATTAAAAAAGCAGGACTCATTTCTGAATCCTGCTTTTTTTATGTGTTCGCAATTATTAATTGCTTGCTTGTTCTGCGTATGCTTCAATCGGTAAACAGGCACAGATTAAATTTCTATCTCCATGTGTATTGTTTACCCTGCCAACAGTTGGCCAGAATTTAGCAGCGCGCACATAAGGCAATGGATAAGCCGCTTCATTACGTGTATATGGGTGCAACCAAGTGTCTGCAATTACCACCGATGCAGTATGTGGTGCATTTTTTAATACATTGTCCTTCATATCTGCAGTACCGTTTTCAATTGCGTTTACTTCGTTTTTAATGGCAATCATTGCATCGCAGAAACGATCCAATTCAGTTTTAGGTTCGCTCTCCGTTGGCTCAATCATAATTGTTCCAGCTACCGGGAAACTCATGGTTGGAGCATGGAAGCCATAATCCATCAAGCGTTTTGCAATGTCTTCTGCTTCTACACCTGTTGCGCCTTTGAAAATACGTGTATCTAAAATCATTTCATGTGCGCAACGGCCTTTACTTCCAACATATAAAATTTGGTAATCTTTTTCTAAACGTGCCTTAATATAATTTGCATTTAAAATGGCATATTTAGTTGCATTTTCTAACCCTTTTGTTCCCATCATTCTTATGTACGAATAAGAAATTAATAAGATAGATGCACTTCCCCATGGCGCTGCAGATACTGCACTCATAGATTGATTACCACCATCCATATCAACAACAGCATGACCAGGTAAAAATGGTACCAAGTGTTTTGCAACACCAATTGGACCCATACCAGGACCACCACCACCGTGAGGGATACAGAATGTTTTATGTAAATTTAAATGGCAAACATCTGCACCAATATTAGCAGGGCTAGTTAATCCAACCTGTGCGTTCATGTTAGCGCCATCCATATAAACCTGACCACCATTTTCATGAATTAAATTGCATACATCATTGATTTGCTCTTCAAAAATACCAAAGGTACTTGGGTAAGTAATCATTAAACAAGCAAGATTGTCTTTGTGCTCAATGGCACGTGCTCTTAAATCTTCAATGTCTACATACCCATTCTCTAAAGTTTTTGTAACTATAACTTTCATACCCGCCATAGCCGCACTTGCAGGATTTGTGCCATGTGCAGATGAAGGAATCAAAGCAATATTTCTATGGGATTGTCCAATACTTTTAAAGTATTCACGAATAACCATTAAACCTGCATACTCGCCTTGTGCACCCGCATTTGGTTGTAAACTTATGCCAGCAAAGCCTGTAACTTCTTTCAGTGCATGGGTAAGTTCATTAAAAATTTGGGTATACCCTGTTGCTTGGTTGCGCGGTATAAATGGATGTAATAAACCAAATCCAGGCATAGTTACTGGAATCATTTCAGCAGTTGCATTTAGTTTCATTGTACATGAACCCAAAGCAATCATTGAATGGCATAAAGACAAATCTTTTGATTCCAATAATTTAATATAACGTAACATTTCATGCTCACTGTGGTAAGAGTTAAATACCGGATGAGTCATATAAGTGCTTTGACGGCCATAACCTGCAGGTGCTTTCAAATTAACTGTTTCAGCTTGTGTTTTGTTGATGGTTTTACCTGTTAGTAAAGAAGCCAATTGGTTTACATCAGCAATGGTATGTGTTTCATCAAATGAAACCCTCACATGTTGTGCATCCACTTTTGCAATATTGATTTCTGCTTTTAGGCAATTTTCAATGGCAACAGCAGCATCAGCAACTTTAACAGTTACAGTATCAAAATAATATTGGTTAACTACGCTTAATCCATTTTCATTCACTGCATCAGCAAAAGTTTGGGTCAAACCGTGCACCCTGCCTGCCATGCCTTTTAAGCCTTTTGGACCATGGTATACGCCATACATACTTGCCATAATAGAAAGCAGAACTTGGGCAGTACAAATATTTGAGGTAGCTTTTTCTCTTTTAATATGTTGCTCACGTGTTTGTAATGCCATACGCAAAGCTGGGTTACCTTGGCTATCAATTGACATGCCAATTAAACGACCAGGCATCTGACGTTTGTAGGCATCTTTAGTTGCAAAGAAACCTGCATGTGGTCCGCCGTAACCCATTGGTACACCAAAGCGTTGGGCCGAACCAATAACCACGTCTGCACCCCATTCTGCTGGAGGCGTTAATAAGGTTAAGCTCAATAAATCTGCTGCAACAGCTACCATTACATCGGCAGCTTTTGCTTTTGCCACAAAGGCACTGTAATCATTTACAGAACCATCACCAGCAGGATACTGTAACAAGGCGCCAAAATATGTTTCATCAAAAACTATTTCATTGTGATCGCCAATTACCATCTCCACGCCAATTGGCTCGGTACGGGTTTTTAATACATCAATGGTTTGAGGGAAAACTTGGTTCGAAACGAAAAATTTATTTGCTTTTTCTTTTTTAGTTTCTGCATATAACATGTGCATGGCTTCACCGGCCGCAGTACCTTCATCAAGAAGAGATGCGTTGGCAATTTCCATACCCGTTAAATCAATAATCATGGTCTGGTAATTGAGCAATGCCTCTAAACGTCCTTGCGCAATTTCTGCTTGGTAAGGCGTGTAAGCGGTATACCATCCTGGATTTTCCATAATATTTCTCAATACCACACCAGGGGTAAAGGTTCCATAGTAACCCTGACCTAAATAGTTTTTATAAATTTTATTTTTTGCAGCTACTTCGCTCAACATTGCCAATAACTCATTTTCCGAAAGTGCCTCAGGCAAATTCATAGGTTGCTTCAACCTTATATGAGCTGGAATGGTTTCGTCAATTAATTGGTCTAAACTGTCTACACCAATTGCTTTGAGCATTGATGCCGTGTCATTAGCCATTGAAGAATTGTGGCGATAAACGAATTCATCGCGGTGGTTAGCTTTGATTTGCATATAAAAAATTTTTCTGTTGCTTGAAAATGAAGGACAAATTTATTTATTTTTAGTGTTCAATGGGAAATATTTTGGCCTTGCGAAGTTGATTTTTCTCATACTTCACGGGTTCTGAGCACTATAATTTCAAACAAATAAATTATCAAAGGGTTTTATTCAACCCAAAACTTCTTAACCAAATTACAATTGGTACTTTGTATTTGGATAAAGTAAACGCCTGAACTTAAATTAGAAATGTTTAAATGACTTACTTCTCTATTGCCTGTAATAGCACCGCTAGAAAGGGTTTGACCTTGCATATTGCTTATGGTAAATTGGGCATTTTCTCTTAATGCAGGCACATAAACTTGTAAATCAGATTTTGCCGGATTTGGATATAAAATAACATCTTGGTTTTCTATCATCTCACTAACTCCAGTGCCACCTTGGACAATAATAGAATAACGCATATTGGTATCGTTTACAGTTTGTGAAATAGGTAGTGGTCCAAACATAGCGGTTGCCCTAATTTGAATAAGCACTAACAAAGGATAAATTCCTGCTGAATTTGCTTTTGGGGTACCTGTTAAAGTAGCACAGCCCGTGGCGCCTCCTAAAATTTTACAATCCTTGTTATGGCAGGTATAGGTAAATCCATCAGGCATACCCACCACGCCTGTAATCCATAAAGTGTCTATTTTTGCATTTACCGTGCTTCCAAGCTGGGCCACATAAATAGTGGTGTCTTTGGTAATATGGTATTGGATAACTTGGCTGTACAATTGGCCAACTTTTGCCGTGTCTAATGCCACTGGCAAGGTTCCCGAGGTAGTTAAGTTTGGATCAGGTGTACATTGTGCAAATAAATTGTTTGTAAAACTCAAAGCACAAATGAGTATTATTGAAAGTAAGCTTTTTCTCATAATTATTAATTTATGGCAAGATATAAATTTCTTTTCATTTGGGTTCTATTGAGCGTCTTTCTGTCAATTTCTTTACACGCACAAAACATTTCAATTGTTGGAAAAGTAATTGATGCCTCGTCGCATGAAGACTTGGTAGGCGCCGTTTTAAAATGTGGCAAGGTTGTAGCCTTTACCAATGCACAAGGGGAATTTATTTTACAAGTAAATAAAGCAAATGACTCGGATTCTATACTAGTTGTTTCTTATATCGGTTACGATGAATTTCAAATGCCAATTCATAAAACAAATGAGAATACCAAATTGCTAATTTCACTAAAGCCAATTTCCCATTTATTAAACCAAACCTTGGTTACCGCAAACCGCAGCGAACAATCTGTTAAACGGGTTATGGTGAGTACAGAAATTATTCAACCTTACCTCATACAAAATAAAAATACTACGGGTATGGATAAACTCCTCGACCAAGTGCCGAGCGTTAATGTTATTGATGGGCAAGTGAATATTAGAAGTGGCAGCGGTTGGACATACGGCGTGGGTTCGCGTGTAATGGTATTACTAGACGATATGCCTTTTCTAACAGGTGATGCCGGTCAAGTAAAATGGAATTTTATTCCCATAGAAAATGTACAACAGGTGGAAGTTGTAAAAGGTGCATCTTCCGTTTTATATGGTTCAAGCGCTTTAAGTGGCATAGTTCATTTTCGAACCGAATTGGCAAAAGACAAACCAATTACCCGTATCAGCGTGTTTTCTGGTGCCTACAGCAATCCGGAAAACCCCAATTTTAAATGGACAAACCAAGTTTTGAAACAATATGGCGCCAGCGCATTTCATACATTCAAGAAGAATAATTTACAAGTGGCTTTCAGTGGAAATTATTTAAGAGATGAAGGCTACCGCATGGGTGAAAACGACAATAGATTACGCCTAAATACCAACCTAAAATTTACGCCAAAAACCAACTTAATTTATGGCCTAAATGCCGGTGCATTAATTTCAGATGGTGCTTCTTTTTTACTTTGGGATAGCTATAAAAATGCTTACACAAGCTTGGATTCGCAGTATTCAACAACCAAATCTAAAAACTTTTATTTCGATCCATCTGTAACTTTTGTTAA
>CANFHJ010000011.1 GCA_947446605.1 Bacteroidota bacterium
ACAAAAACCAATTCCACGTTTTGATGCAAGTAAATTGCAAGGATTTAATACAGACACTTTTACTTTTAGCGACAAATCATTGTATGGTCCTAGTACATGGAAATGGACATTTACTCCTGCAACAGCGCAGTACTTATTGGGAACCAGTTCAACAAGTAAAAACCCAATTATGCGTTTTACACAACGCACCAAATACACAGTTAAATTAGTTGTTACCAACCAATATGGTTCAGATTCATTAACCAAAGTAGATTATGTAAACATTGGTGCATACGACCAACCATTCTGCGAAACGGATATTAATTTAGGAGATGGAAGTATTGGTATTACCAGGGTTCAATTGCAAACAGGAATTGATACGGCTGTAAATGCATATACGCCTTGTTTCCAAATAATAGGAGGAAACCAAGCAGCGAGTATGTACCGTGGCAGAAAACATGCTTTAAAAGTTGCGCGTCCTGCCATAACAAGTGCTATGGATCGTAAGGCTTGGATAGACTTTAACATGGATGGTTTATTTACAGCCGATGAATTGGTAATGAATGATATGGCTGGAACCACACTTTCTAGAACAGATTCAATTTTGGTAAGTACTACTCAAAAATTGGGAAGTACACGTATGAGAATTGGTGTGAGTTTGGCTGGAACTACCTTAAATTCTAGTCGTTTGTTTATGGGTGTATTTAGAGATTATATTGTAAACTTCCCACAAGACACCGTTCGTCCTGTTGCAAGCTTAAATGGGAATAGCACTTTCTATACTGAAATTCACAAAGCATATGTTGATCCAGGTATTACTGCAACAGATAATATTGAAGGTAATATCAGTGCTAAATATGAAATATTAGGCTCGGTGGATACCTCTAAAGTTGGTCCTAATTATTTGAAATATGTAGTAAGAGATTTGTACAATAACGTAAGTGATACTTTACGTAGAACTGTATTTGTTATTTTGAACCAAACAGGTCCTTCAATGACCTTGCAAGGTGCTTCACAAGTTTATGTAGAAGTATACAAAAAGTATAATGAGCCAGGATTTACTGCAAAAGATAATCAAGGTTATGATATCACTGCTCAAGCTATATTAACAAGTAACTTAGACACCTCTAAATTGGGTGTTTACTCAAATACTTATACCATTATAGATGCGTTTGGATTAAGTGCTTCAAAACAACGTGCCGTAACTGTTGGAGATACTACAAGGCCAACGGTAACTCCCAAAGGCAGTCCTTATGTGCACCAAGTGGGTACAGCAATTGATTTAAATAAAATTGTTGATGTAACAGATAATTACTGGTCTAAAAATTATATTGATTTAACCATTCAAGGATCAGTTGATGTAAATAGCGTAGGAAGTTATTTTATCTCTTATGTTGCCAGAGACAATAGTGGGAATACCAGTAATTTGGTAATGTTGCGTGTTGATGTAAAAGATACCAAAGCGCCAACACTTCTATTAAATGGAACTAATCCATTAACATGGGAAGTAAAAACTACTTTTGTTGATCCTTGGGTTACGCCAACAGACAATTACTGGCCAGCAAGCACAGTTGTAATAAGTCGCAAAGGAATTGTAAATACAAATGTTTTGGGCGACTATAATATTTGGTATATTGGTACAGATCCATCAGGAAACAAAGACTCAATTTTAAGGGTGGTGAAAGTTGTAGATAGAACCAAACCAAGAGTTGATTTATTAAATGTAACAGAAGTAAATATCCCAAGATGGTCTGTTTATGTTGATGCCCCAGTTGCATTAATTGATAATTACAATTCTGATGCTGAAATGAGAACGCCAACTAATTATTTTAAAAACTGCAACTTGCCATTAAATGCTGCTGGATTGCCATTTGGAAATAATCCTGGTTTATTCAGTGTTCGTTATACTGTGAAGGATTTATCTGGCAATGTTTCTGATGAAGCTATTAGGAGAATAAGTGTATCAGAGGATGGCGCAATAACTAGTTCAAAAGACTTGGTAAATATTGGTAACCTGATGAGTGTTTATCCTAATCCAAGTAATGGTTTAATTAACTTAAGATTAGCAGAAATGCAATCGCAGGATGTAAAGATAATTATCATTGATATGTTGGGTAATGTGGTATACACACAAACTCTAAAAGGAAATAATTTGCAAGTGCAAGAAATGGATTTAAGCAAACAAGCAAAGGGTGTTTATTTCTTGCGAGTTCAAACCGGCGACCATATTTATTCTAAGAAAATCCAAATCACAGAATAAAAACAAAGCAATACAAATTAAAAGGGGATAAGGTTTAAACTTTATCCCCTTTTTTTATTTCAATTTTTAAGAAGGATTTTGTATCTGATTTAATTTTATAATCATCCGAAATTTGATAGGGTAGTAAGGCAACAATTTCAGAATTATTTGCTAAGGCAAAAACCTGTTCTTTCTCAAACCTATTTATTTTTTTATTGATTAAATAATCGGATACTTTTTGAAAATGCACAAGGCCAAGTGGTTTAAATTTATCTCCTTTGTTTATTGGCCTAATAGCTAATGGCAGCGCAAGCAAATCTGCATCTAGCCACATCACATTTTCTTCAAAGCCTTCAAAGGTAGCAAGGCTAAATTGGTATACCATACGCCCTATGTTAATGCTTTGCGGCAAGCTAGAAATTTCAATAGCTTGTATTTCGTTATTGTAAGGCGAAACAAGAAGCGTTTCCCTGTTAATAAGCCCACGAAAATTGTCACTTAAAAAAATGGCACCCGTATTTTTATTTTCAAAAGAATGCAGCATTTCTTCGCATTGCTCAAAGTTAAAGTCAAAGGGTTTTAACAATTCAAAAAGCAAATAGGAGGGGTAGGCTTTTGTTGTTAAATTTTTTAAATTTATCTCGGTTCGATCCGACTCATTTGATAGTAATTCTAATTTCAATAATTCTATTTGTGCCTGGTAATAATGATGGGTGGCTGCCATTATTTTTGCTGTATGCAACATGTTGTTTAAATAGCCCTTTTCAATTCTTTCAAATTGTGGGATAATTTGTTGCCTGATAAAATTTCTAGTATAATCTTCTTTGAGATTACTAGAGTCTGTTCTATATGGAATTTTATTTTGAGCAGCGTAGTTCATAATAGCTGCTCTACTTGCAAATAGTAGCGGTCTTATAATATGATTTACTTTTGGCATTATACCTGCCAAACCTTTTGAACCAGCCCCGCGCAATAAGTGAAATACCATGGTTTCAACCTGGTCGTTGGCATGGTGCGCCAATACAATAAAGTCTAGCTTGTTAGCTTCTCTTAATTCTTCAAACCATTGGTAACGCAAATTTCTTGCGGCCTCTTGTATCCCCATGCCAAAGTTTTCCATATAGGCTTTGGTGTCCATGTATTTAATATGCAGGTTGATGCCTCTCTCGGCACAAAAACTTTTTACGAAGGCCGTTTCCTCTTCACTTTCAGCTCCTCTCAATTGAAAATTAGCATGAGCCACCTCAATTTGCTGCCCCAATTGAAGCAGGAGCTCTAACAATACCATTGAATCGGGACCGCCACTAAGCGTTACCAGCAGCTTGTGCTTTGGTTCGAACAAGGATTCTTCTTGCACGTATTTTTTAAATTCTGAGAAAAGATTCATTTAAGACATCAAAAATATTTAGTTTTGGGGCAAATCATGCTAAAAATTGTGAGAAAGTTTTTTGTCCTATCTATTTTAGTCCTTTTGGTGAGCGGCTTGTATGCGCAAACCAAGGATAGGATTGAAATATTGGGTGCTGAGAATTTTGAGTACATAAAAGCTGGCGAACAAAATATTAGTAAGCTCATTGGCAAGGTAAAGCTAAAGCAACAACGCACACTTATGTATTGTGATAGTGCTTTGATTTATGAGAAGGACAATTTGGTAGAGGCATTTTCAAATGTAAAAATTAACCATAACGACAGTGTGACCATTACAGGAAATTATTTGTTGTATAATGGCAATACCAAAAAAGCATTTATCAATGGTAAGGTTGCCATGGTTGATAAAAACATGACGCTTACTACTGAGCAATTGGATTATGACCTCAACCAGCAATATGGGTATTATGCAAATGGTGGTAATATTATTAGCAAGGAAAATAAGTTGAATAGTAATTTGGGATATTACTATGCCCGAACCAATGAATTCTTTTTTAAGAATAAAGTGAATTTGGTAAACCCAGATTATACAATGACAAGTGATACTTTGTTGTATAATACTTTAACCAAAACGGCCTTCTTTTTTGGTTCAACAAAAATAGATAGCAAGAAAGACCAAATCATTTGCGAAAATGGTTGGTACAATACGCAACTAGATCAATCGCAGTTTAGTAAGAATGCCATTATTTTTACTGATAAAAAAATGCTCCAAGCAGATAGTCTGTATTATGATAGGAAGAATCAATTGGGTAAAGCTTATAGGCGGATCCATGTGTATGATTCAATTCAGAAACTACATTTATACGGTAATACAGGCATTAGCAATGGTAAAACCAAAATTACCTATGTAAACGGTAATAGCTATGCCGTAAAATTAATGGATGGTTCGGACAGTCTATTCCTCTTTGCCGATACACTTTTGGTTTCGGAGAAATTGAAGAAGCAAAAACAGTTATTGAAGGCTTACCATAAGGTGCGTATTTATAAATCAGATATGCAGGCCATATGCGACAGTTTGGTTTATGAAAAAAACGATTCGGTAATGCGCATGTTTCATGGCCCAGTAATGTGGAGTGGCGTAAACCAAATTTTTTCCGATACCATTTATTTTTATGTTAACAATGGTAAGCTTGATTCCTTCGACTTGTTAAATGATGCCATGATTATTAGTAAAGAAAAGGGTGCACACTTTAATCAAATTAAAGGACGTGGCATGAAAGGCTCTTTGGATAGCAGCCAACTAAAGGAGATAAGGGTTTTTGGGAATGGGCAGAATATCTTTTATGCCAAGGAAGACAGTGCAAATTACATTGGGGTAAATGTAATCGACTGCAGTATCATGCATTTTAGGTTCAATAAGGGTGCAATGGAGAAGGCGGCTTTCATTACCTCGCCAGATGCAACACTTTACCCTTTAGATGAATTAAAGCCAGAGGAGCTTCGCCTAAAAGGATTTCAGTGGCTTGAGAATAAGCGACCTAGACGTAATACAGGCTTGTAAATAGTTAATTATTAATTATTTGATAATTAAGCCAATTCTCTACTTGCATTTTATCTGTTTTTAATTAACTTTGGTTTTAAGGAAATACTGTAAACGAATGAAGTTTTTTGCAAAAAAATCTTTGTTTGCTTGCAGTAATTTACTATTATTGATTTTTAAAGTTAGAAAACAATTTAGAAACACATGAAATACAATTACCAATTCAATGTTTTACGCTATCTGTTATTGCTGGGTATTTTCGGAATTTTCAGTAATTCAGGATTGAGGGCACAGGGCTTAATCACCAACACAACTTACATTGTGAATGGTGCCAATGACCTTGTTGCACCGGTCGACACATTTGCCAATTTAACAGGTGCAACCACTGCCCCTGCTTATGGTGCAATGTCTTATTTGAACCAATATGGTATGAACTCTGTTCAGTCATCAACTGGTCCCGTTATCTTTTTACTTTCTGCTGGTTACAGTGGTATTGAGCCAAACATGATTAACATTGGTTCTACAACTGGTTCAGGTGGATGGCCAAACATGTATTGGAATGCAAGTAGTCCAATTGTTATCAAACCGGCTGCCGGTCAAAACATCAACATTACTACCACTGCAGTAATTGGCGGTAACCAATCTTTGGTTCGTTACAATGGTGCATGGTATACAACCATTGATGGAAGTAACAATGGAACTAGCACAAGAAATTTAACATTTACAATGCCTAGTTCGGCGGTACAAACAACATCACGCATTGTTGATTTTATGCCAACAGCTGGCCAACGTTGCCAATATATTGGTATTAAAAATTGTAATTTAATTGGAAATTCAAATGCTGCAATACCAAATACCTATGCAGGTGTTTATTTTGGTGGTGTAGGTGCTCCAAGTGTGAGTGCTTTGGGTCAGAACCAATACATGGATGTAATTAATAATTACATCATCGCTGTTCAAAATGGGGTTTACTTCCGTGGTTTGGCAAATGCACAAAATTTGCAATCAAAATTTGTAAATATTTCAAACAATATTATTGGTGATTATGTGAATCCAAGCAATAGCGCAAACACTGCATTTATTGGTGGTGCTAATGCTTGTGGTATTTATTTGAATGCTGTTGCCAATGCAACCGTTTCAAACAATACCATTAGGAATACCGTAGCATCTTCTACAGGTTTTAAAGGTATCTTTTTAACAAGTGAAGGTGGTGCACCAGGTTTTTCTTTAGATTCAAATATTCAAGTAATTGGTAATAACATTTATAATTTAAATGCAACTGCCTCGGGAGGGGTAACTGGTATTCGCTTAAATATGGGTTCACATACCCAACATTTACGTTTATTAATTGCAAATAATTCTATCTCTAAATTATCTGCTACAGCAGCACAAGCAGTTTTAACAACTTTTGCTTTTCCTGTAGGTATTTTAATTGAAGATGCATCTGCAAATGTGGGTGCAGAAGTGTTTTACAACTCTGTTAACTTAACAGGCTCTACTTTACCTCCTGCTTCATTCTCAGCTTGTTTTGCAACGGGTACTACTACCTTAGGTGGTATTATTATGATGAATAACTCTTTTGCTAATAGCATGGGTAGACCAATTACAAATGTTACTGGTTATACTATTTACAATGTATTAACCACATCTGCAACAACTCCATTTAGATTTAGCAGTTTCAACAATTATTATACAACTACTTTCGACGGTGGTAATGCGTTTATGGGTAGGTTTGCTAATGTTGATTATGTTGCATTGAAAGGTTATAAAACAGTTTCAAGATCAGATTCAACCTCTTTCTCAACTATTCCTCCTTTCAAAAACGACTCAGATTTAACAGTGAATGCAGGGGTGAGTCATTATTTATATAATAGAGCAGCAAATCTTTTGTTGTTTTATAATTTCTACCAAAGTATTTATGATAGTATCCGATTTAAAGTTAATATAGACATAAACGGTACTACTAGGAGTGGTTTTGGAAGATTTGCAGCTGTTGGTTGTCACCAATGGATTGGAGATTCAACCAATAATAATACGCCACTTTCTCCAAGATTATATCCAATTAATGGTTATACCCAAAGACCTACAGCTTTAAATGGCAATGGTAGTTTTGCTACTTTGGCTGAGGCTTTTGATTATTTAAATCATTATGGTGTAAATGGCGCTCCAGGTAATATTGTAATGGAATTACAGCCAGGTTATGCTGGTGAAACTGTTCACTTACCTGCTTTAATAGATTATCCATTTGCGAACATTACCAATCCGGTAATTTTCCGCACCCAAGCTAGTTTCTCTGCAAATGTTACCGTTCCTAATAATGCTTCACTCAATAATCTTTCAGCTTTAAGGTTAATGGGAGCAAGGGCTGTAACTTTTGATGGTGGTACAAACAAGGGATTAACGTTTTCTATGCCATCAAACGCAACAAATATTAATACACGTGTAATTAGTATTACACCAGTAGACACAAGTAGTACAGATATTACCATCAAAAACTGTAAGATTATTGGTAACAGTAATACAGTTGCGCCAAATACCTTAATAGGTATTTATGTAGGTAATTACAATATTGCTGGTGCACCAACAGCTGCCTTAAAAGGGAATATTAATAATATTAGCTTTACAGGTAATGTAATTGGAGCAGTTAGAAGTGGTATTGTATTCTTTACACCTACAGTTTCAAGCAACTTATTAATTAGAAGTAATATCATTGGTGGTAGCATTGCTGCCGGTGGAACTGAAAATACAACCAATATTGGTGGTGCTGCAAATGCTGCAGGTATTTGGGTTCGTGGTATTGCTGGAAGTAATATTGATAGTAATGTGGTTAGAAATTGTGTTGCTACAGGTGGTAACTCAAATGGTTTCTTTGGTATTTATTTGGATGAGCCAGGAGCAACTAACTTGTCAAGTATTAATGTTACAAGAAACTTTGTATACAACTTAGTTACTGCAGCTGGAACTTATTGCGCAGGTATTAGAATTAACCTTGCTGCAGGTGGAGCTGCTCGTTCTATTACATTGATCAATAACTTTATTGGTAAAGTATTGGGAAATGGTACAGGACAAAACTTTAGTAACTTAAACCCTGCCGGTATCAGTATTGATGCGCAAGGCGCTCAAACAGCTATTGGAATTGCATTAGCACATAACACCATTAACTTAACAGGTACTGGTTTAGGAGCAAGTAATAGTGGTTGTGCCGCTTTATTCCTTGGTGCAAATATTCAAGGTGGTGTGGAAATTGCAAACAATATCTTTGGTAACCGTATCAATAGAGTTGGTGGAACAGGAAATCGTTATGCTGTTCAAATTGGTCATACCGCTACTCCATTTAACGCAGCTGCCGCTTTACCTTTTGCTTCAAATAACAACAATTACTTTGCAACTGGTAATGGAAACAACTTTGTTGGTTGTAATACCAATGGTACTGTAAATAGACTTACTATTAATGATTGGAGAACCTTTACTGCTGCTGCTCCATTAACAGGTATGGATGGAAATTCATTTAACTGGGTTAATACATTTAAAACAGATACAACTCCAGATGTAAACTTGCTTTATGCGAGTTTGGTACCAGGTGGAGCATGTATTGTAACAGGTATTTGTAATGATATTTATAATAATGCGCGTTTCCAATGTAGTGGTGGTTCAAATACCATTACCCGTTGGGTAGGTGCTGCTGAGGTTGGAATGCCTTACCCTGCTTTGCAAGGTAATGTTACCTATAATGTAAATGGTATTGATGATCCTCCAACACCAGTTAGACCTGGTAGTGGTTCATTTAAGACTGTTCGTAATGCAATTGATTATTTGAACTCTCAAGGTGTTGATGATCCTAGCTTTGGTGGTTTCAGAACTGTTCGTCTTCAAATTGCTGCAGGTTATGTGGGTGAAACCGATACATTTATGAATCCTATCACTGTATTAGATTATCCTCGTCAAGCAAATACACGTCCAGTTGTATTGTCAGTAGCAAGTGGCAGATCAGATACTATCCGTATTGTATCTTCTGTTAATGCAGGTATTGCTGCTAACCAAAGTTTGTTCCGTTTAAGTGGTTGTAAATATTTCACCATAGATGGTTCAGATGGTGCTGGAGGAAAAGCATTAACCTTATTGTTGCCTTCAGTATTTAACTTACCAAGTAATAAAGTAGTAGATATCATTAGTGGTGTAAATCCTATTTCTTCTACTACGCCAACTACTACTTATAATGGTATCAAAAATTGTAATATCGTTGGTATTTCTACAACCAATGCAATTAATACTTTCGCCGGTGTTTATATGGGTGGTTTAACTACTCCGTCAAACGCAAGTGTTGGTTTAAATAACAACAATACAATCCAAAACAACTTTATAGGTGCTGTTCAAAACGGTATTTATTTAAGAGGTGATGGTGTTGTTTCTAATATGGATAATGGTAATAACGTAATTGGAAACACCATTGGTGGTGCAATTGCTCCTAATACAAGTGGAAATACCAACTACTTTGGTGGTGCCACAAATGCTGCAGGTATTTATATTCAATCTCAAACTGGTTCTACCATTTCTGGTAATACCATTTCTAACTCTTATAATGCTTTTGGAAGTCCTAGAGGTATTGAATTAGCAACCATACCTGTAACTGCTCCAGTATTAAGTAGTTCATTAACCATTAATGGAAATATTATTCGTAACATTCAAACTACAGTTGCTGGTGGTGCTTATGGTATGTATATCAACTTCGGCGGAGATAATGCCAATGTTAACAGAGATATCACTATATCTAATAACATGATTTCAGGAGTTTCTGCTCCAGGTACAGCTCCTACAGGAACTAACTTTGGATTAAATCCATTTGGTATCTATTTGAATGCAACTTCAAATATTGGTTCAGGTAATACTTATGTAGGCTTAAGTTTATACTTCAACTCAATTAATATGGGTGCTGCAAGTGCTTTAACTACTGCTGGTTCTATTAGTGCTTGTTTGGGTATTCCTACCTTTATTAAATCAGGCGTGATTTCACAAAACAATATCTATCAAAATCGTTTAGGTGGAACTGCTGCTGGTTCATACACTTTAGGTGTTGCTTTTGGAGGAACTAACAACCCAATGTACATTAGTAATTTCAATAGCTATGCAGCAAGTTCTACAACTACTTCAGTTGCCGCAAATATGGCAAGTAACGTAAGTGCAGCACCTGCCTTGTACAACCAATGGTTTGAAATTTTAAGTTTCACAGGTCAAGATACCATGTCTATTACAGGTGGTCTTGCTCCTTTTTCAGGTGATAATAACTTGTTTATCCCTAGCACTGCAGTAAGTAATTTATTCCAAGCAGGTAAAACAGTTAATACCATTTCTACAGATATCAACGGAGACCAAAGAAATACATTTATGCCAACTATTGGTGCACATGAATTTGCAGGTTCTTACTTAGATAATATCTCTCCAAGAATTTTCAATGTTACTGATCCAACTGGTTGCCAATCTGGTACCATCAGCTTAAACTTTAACATATATGACAAGCAATTGGTTGGTGATACCTTATATTATAAATTAAATGGTGGTACAGTTCAAAGCACGCAAGCCGTATTAACTGGAACTTCATTCCGCAGATATAATATTCCTTCGCAACCTAGTGGAACTTTAATTGAGTACCGTTTAGCTGCTATCGACTTTATTACTCCTCCTAATACAGGTTATTATCCTACAAATAAACCTTGGGATACTTTAAGCACAGGTATTGTAAACTTCCCTTATACCAATGGTTTCGAAGGTTTAAACAATCCAGCTTGGGCTTCACAAAGTTTAACTGGTGGTGCGCAGTGGGAAATTGGTACAATGGGTTCTAGTACCAATCCACCTCAAGGTGCTTATGCTGGCGTAAAATCTGCATTGTTCCGCTCATCAAATTATGCTACTGTTGGCGCATCTGCTCGTTTGGTTTCTCCTTGTTTAGATTTCTCTAATTTATCAAGTCCAACTTTACGTTTTTATGTTTCACAAAACAGTGATTTGCCAACTAAGCGTGATTCAATTCAAGTAAAAGTTTCTTTTGGTGGAAATATTTGGTCTAACGCACTACGCACAGTTGAGCGTGTTAACACAGACTATCCACTACCAGGTTATAAATTGGTAGAGGTTTGTTTAGGCGCCTTTAAAACTAGTGGCTTGCGTTTATCAATTGAAGCATTTGGCGCTGGTACAGGCCAAAACATTCAAGTAGATAATATTACAATTTATGACGACGTGCAAGCGCAAACTTTCTCTCCAAAAATCTTTAATCAATGTTATAAAGATTCTGTAAGAATAAGTATTTCTAATCCTGATGCGCGTTTCAATTACCGTGTTGTTAATATGGCAAATGGTCAAACACTTGCAAGCAAACAAGGTGATGGAAATAGCATGTTTGTTGGTTTCCCAACCCCAAGTGTAGATACTTTACGTTATGTAGTTGTTGCTTCTAATACAACCTCTCAAGCAATTAACACTGGTTTTGGTGGTGGTTTCATTACTTGTAGCAATACCATGCCTGATACCTTAAAGGCTTATATAAATAGGTTCTATAATGGTCCATTTGTTACTGCAGGACTTCCATTCACTGGTTCATACAATATTGGTGATGGTAACAACCCTGATGGTGCTAAAATTGGTGATACCATAACCTACAAGTTTGTAACACCTTCATTCTATACAAATGCTGATTATGGTACATTCTGGACAATTCCAAGCATACAAGCTTATGCGCAAGCAAGCGGAAATCCATTCACCAACTTCACATTTGTAGCTCCTAGTGTATCTGGTCCTGGTTATATCAGGTTAACTGCACCGGCCAATATGTTGGATAGTAATATTGTATTTAACTTTAAATACAGAATTTTAGCTTCTGGTTGTGATAGTATTTTCTCAAGAGTATTGCGCGTTGCTAATCCTCCTATTGCAAACTATAGCTACACACCTCCATCAACTAACTTGTGTGCTACAAACAATATTAACTTTAATGCAACCAGTTCAACTAAACCAGCAAACAACTTCCCATTCACTTATACTTGGTTATTTGGTGATGGTACATTTGCTTTCGTTGAAAATCCTATTAAGGTTTACAATAACCCAGGTACTTATACTGTTAGATTTATTTTAACAGACAGATATGGTTTGAGTTCAGAGAAAAATGAAGTAGTAACTATTCTTCCTTCTCCAACTACTAATTTCTCTACAAACGTACCTTGTGCTTCAGATTCAACAGTGTTTACTCCTGTAACACAACCTGCAGGTTCTGTATTCTTGTGGACAATGCCAAATAACAGTACCCAAACGCGTCAAAATGCGAAATACAATTTTGCCAAATATGATACTGCTTACAACGTAAGCTTGAAAATTACCAATACAAGTGGCTGTTTCAGTACAATTAGTAAATCAATTTATGTATTTGCTAAACCTACTGCAAACTTCACTACTGCTCCTCATTGTTTAAGTAGCAATGTGCCTATTACCAATACAAGTAGTATTCCGGTAGGGGTATTGGGTTACAATTGGAGTTGGGGTAATGGACAAACCAGCTTAAGTGCAACTCCTAGCTATAAATATCCTGCAAGTGGAACTTTCACCGCAGTATTAAAAGTTAGCTCTGCATTTGGTTGTCAAGATTCAATGGTAAAAACAGTTACTATCTACGATAGACCATTTGCTGGCTTTAATGTTGCAAATCCTTGCGTAGGCGAAAACGATGTTACTGTGTTTAACAATACAACTACTTTTGCTGGTGGTGCACAAAATGTAAACTACAATTGGAACTTTGGAGATTTGAAAGGTTCAAATGTTCAATCTCCTTCAAACATGTACCAAGGTCCTGGAACATACACAGTAAATATGTTGGCAGTAGATAAGTTAAACGGTTGCCGTGATTCAATCACCAAAAACGTTAGCATCTTCTACAAACCAATTGCTCAGTTTGCAGTTTCTCCAGAAACAGGTGTTTGTGTGAACAATGCTTTACAAGTAATCAATAGCTCATATACAATCGACCAATCTGGTTTCAATTGTAATTGGACATGGGGTGATGGTAAAACAGATTCAATCTGTGCAGTAGGTAACCATATCTATGCTAACCATGGTGCATTAACCATCAGCTTAATTGTTAGAACTGCTAGTGGATGTTCTGATACTGCTACTAAAGCATTAACAGTAATGGATCCTCCAGTTCTTGATATAGCTGTGAAAGATACAGATGTAACTAGCTATCCAAATGGCCATAACAGAAAACTCTTATCGGCAAGTATTCCTGATGCAGAATCATGGACTTGGGACATGGGAGATGCTGGTCACTCTAGCCGTTCTGGTAAAGACATCGACTTTGTTTTCCCAACTAAAGGAACCTATACAGTTAAATGTACTGTGAAAGACCTTAACGGATGTACAGTTGTAAAAACAGTTGATGTGGTTATTAGTGCAAGCGTAGGTTTACAAAATGCCTTAGCAGCTAGCTACGACTTAAACGCTTATCCAAATCCTTTCGGAAACAGCACCAACTTGAGCTTTGAATTGCCTAAGGCTTCAACAGTGAAAGTTAGTGTAATGGATATGTTGGGTAGAACAATCAAAACTATTGATATGGGAACAGTTCAAGCAGGAAAACATAGCCAAGCTATAGATGAGTTCGGTGCTGCTGGTTCATACCTAATCAGAGTTGAAATAGATGGCGTTGCAGTATACAAATCAGTTGTAAAGCAATAAGCTAATTTAACTCCTAAACAAAAAGAGCTGCCCAAAAGGCGGCTCTTTTTGTTTTAAGGCGTATTTATTTTCCAATGTTATTTAGTTGCTCTGGGTATTTGAATTACCTGATGCAAATTTGATTAAGGCTATGCGTAACTGATATTGCTAAATGGAAATACATTTGCCAAAGCGCTTGAGATATATTCTTTCAAGCCGTTTACAAACAATTGTAATGCATTTCGGTTCGAACCAAGCTATGCTTGGATGAATTGATTTCTAGGAAAATGAAAAGGTTTCCCTCTGTAGATTGAATGCTTTTTTACAAATGCTATTTAAGAAGCTCTGAAGCGCGTTCCATTTCAGTAGTTGCATCTCCGCTGCCAAAATACAAAAAGATGCCTACGGCTATAAAAATGATGCCTACGAGGATGTTTAGGCGATGAATGAAAAGGTTGCTTAGGTAGGTTTTAATTTTATGGGAGAAAAAGCAAACGGCCAATTGCGCCAAAAATGTAGCCACCATCACCGAACCAAAATATAAAAATAAATCGCCGAAATTATAATCGAGGGTTGATTCCAAATAAATGGTAATTCCCAACCAGGTGATTAATATGATTGGATTGATGACATTTAATAGAAAACCTTTGCTAATATAATAAAAGGGTTTTTTACCCGCCTGGGCATTAGGATCAATCACCTTGCTGCTTTTTAATATACTGATCAAACCCATGATAATAAATCCAATCATGGCGGCAGCTTTTATTGCTTGTGAATATTTTGGCAACTCATCTTTTACAAAAGAGGTGGCAAAAACAGCCATGGAAATAAATAATACATCGCCAAGCATAGCGCCTAGTGCAATAAACAAGCCTTTGCGGTAGCCATTATTTATACTCGTTTGAATTAAGGCAAAAAATCCTGCACCAAAAGAAATGGTTAAAAATAGTCCTGTTAAGGCACCCTGAATTATAATATTGATAATAGACATCTCCTGCAAATTAAACGAATGTATCTTGATTGTCCTAAATGCTTTGTAAGACTATTTTGTTAATGTTCCGTTAATTAGCGCCTTGCCTGTTCTTTTTTAGGTAGAAGTTGATAGTTTTGTTTCTATGATTACCCGCAGAACCTTTCGTCTTTTCATTGTTTTAGCCGCATTGTCGTTTCTTGGGGTATTTCTTACACAAGTAATTTGGGTTAGAAAAGCCTACTCGCAAAAAAAGGAGGAATTTAATAGGCAACTTACCCTTTCCATGCAAGAGGTGGTAAGGGATGTATTAAAATACAATAATACCAAAACAATTCCACCCAATCCTGTTAGCCAACTTACCGAAAATTATTTTGCTGTAATGGTAAATGATAAAATTGATCCAGCTGTTTTAGATCATTTTATTAAAGTAGAATTATTGCGTTTTCATATTCATGAGGCTTATGCATACAGCATTTATGATTGTTCCAATAAGCAATTGGTTTATGGTGGCTATTACAAAGAAAATTTAAAAGATGAAGCTACAAATACCTATAAATTCCCTCCTTTTAAATTTGATAATTATTACTTCACAATTTACTTTCCAAATATTCAATTAGGGCTTTTTTCTGATATGGGCTTATGGATTTACCTAAGTTTTTTAGTATTACTTGTTTTGGTTTTCTTTACCTATAGTTTCTTTGTAATTACCCGTCAGAAAAGGCTTTCAGAGGTGCAGCGTGATTTTATTAACAATATGGCACATGAAATTAGAACGCCGCTAACTACCATAGGCTTATCTGTAAATGGAATTGAAAACAACCTCCAAAATTCTCCAGAGAAAGTTATAGTGTATGCAGAAATAATTAAAGAGGAAGCACATAAATTAAAACTTCAATTGGAAAGAGTTCTAGATAGCAAAGATGGTGTAAAGCTTAATAAGTCTTTGGTTCGACCCGACACTTTGATTCTTGCCTGTTGCGAAAAAATAAAATTGATCAATGGTCTTACAGATGCGCAATTTAAAATTGAACTTCATTGTGCAGAAATGGAATTGGCAATGGATGCATTTCATTTCTCTCAGGTTTGTTCTAACCTATTGGACAATGCCATTAAATATAGCCCTGGAGAGAAAAACATTACTGTGCGCAGTGAAATTATTGGCAATAAGTTTTCTTTAAGTATAGAAGACAAAGGCATTGGTATTCCCTCAAAATTACACAGAAGAATTTTTGATCAATTTTACCGTGTACCTTATGGCAATATTCACCAAGTGAAAGGCTTTGGAATTGGCTTGCATTATGTAAAGCAAATTGTAAAGGCACATAAAGGAAAAGTATTGGTTGAAAGTGAACTTAACAAAGGCAGTAAATTCACGGTAGTATTAGTTTTAGAAAATCATCATGGATAAAATACATATCATATTGGCAGAGGACGATCCTCATTTGGGGTTTTTAATAAAGGAAGGATTAGAAAGGGAGGGCTTTGCCGTTTCTTGGTTTAACAATGGACAGGATGCACTTTTAAATTTCACCAAAGCAAATTTTCAAATTTGTTTGTTTGATGTTATGATGCCACAAATGGATGGTTTTACCCTAGCCCTCGAAATAAGAAAAATTGATGCCCATGTGCCCATTATTTTCTTAACTGCAAAAGGTTTAATGGAAGATAAGGTTGAAGGATTTCGCGCTGGTGCCGACGATTATTTGGTGAAACCTTTTTCTATGGAAGAATTACTTTTAAGGGTACATGTATTCTTAAATAGAAACAGAAAAACCACACCAAGCCTTGGTCATCAACAACAACAGCCTATTGGCAAGTATTTATTTCACCCAATCAATTTTGAATTGCAACTTGGAGAGGTAATAATAAAATTAACAAAAAAGGAGGGAGCCTTACTGGCCATGTTGTTGCAAGATCCAGGGGTATTAATTAAACGTGAAGTTTTATTGGCAAAAATATGGGGCAACGACGATTATTTTGCAGGCCGGAGCATGGATGTTTATATCAGTAGACTCAGAAAATATTTAAAAGATGATCCAAACATTGAATTAATCAATCACCATGGAATGGGATTTATGATTCAAGTAAAAACCACATAAAAAAAAGGCTGCAAATACAATTTGCAGCCTTTTTTATTTTAGTGATTCTTATAAATTTCCAACCATGTTTGCTGGTACAACCCATTCGTCAAATTGTTCGCTGGTAAGCAAACCTAATTCAACTGCAGCTTCTCTCAATGTTTTATTTTCTTTATGCGCTTTCTTTGCAATTTTAGCTGCGTTTTCGTAGCCAATATGTGTATTTAAAGCAGTAACCAACATTAAAGAATTTTCTAAGTGACGTTTAATGGTTTCATTGTTTGCAACAATTCCTACTGCACAATTATTGTTAAATGAAACGCAGGCATCGCCAATTAGTCTGGCACTTTGTAACACATTTGCAGCCATTAAAGGTTTAAATACATTTAATTCAAAATGACCATTACTGCCTCCAATAGAAACTGCTACATCATTGCCTATTACTTGTGCCGCAACCATAGTTATTGCTTCTGGTTGGGTTGGATTTACTTTACCTGGCATAATAGAAGAACCTGGTTCGTTATCTGGAATCACAATTTCTCCAATGCCACTTCTTGGTCCTGATGAAAGCATACGAATATCATTGGCAATTTTCATTAAACTTACAGCAACACGTTTAAGCGCGCCACTCATTTCTACCATGGCATCATGCGCTGCCAAAGCTTCAAATTTATTTGGAGCAGTTACAAAAGGCAAGCCAGTAAATTCAGCAATTTTCTTGGCAACCAATACGTCATAACCTTTTGGAGCATTTAAGCCAGTACCTACTGCGGTGCCACCTAAAGCCAATTCAGAAACCATTTCTAATGCATTTCTTAAGGCGCGCATGCCATTATCTAATTGTTGCACATAGGCACTAAATGCCTGTCCCAATGTTAATGGTGTAGCATCCATAAAATGGGTTCTACCTGTTTTAACTATATGCTTAAACTCTTCTACTTTTTTTGCCAAAGTATCTCTCAAAAGTTGGATGCCTGGAAGCGTAGTTTCTGCAACCATTTTATAGGTTGCAATATGCATGGCAGTAGGGTAGGTATCGTTGCTCGATTGCGATTTATTTACATCATCATTGGGATGCAATATTTTTTTCTCATCACTTAAATTACCCCCACTTACAACATGCGCGCGGTAGGCTACTACCTCGTTAACATTCATATTGCTTTGTGTGCCCGAACCGGTTTGCCATATTACTAGCGGGAATTCAGCATCTAATGCACCGGTTAAAATTTCATCGCAAACTTTACTAATAAGTTCACATTTATCTGCAGCTAATACACCTAAATCCATATTGGCATGTGCAGCAGCTTTTTTAAGGTAGGCAAAAGCATGAATAATTTCTTTTGGCATGCTTGCCTCAGGACCAATTTTAAAATTGTTTCTGGAACGTTCAGTTTGTGCTCCCCAATATTTTTCTGCGGGCACCTTCACTTCACCCATGGTGTCGTGTTCAATTCTGTATGACATAATATTGACTATTTTGAGAGGCAAAAATACTATTTTCTGCTTGTGGTCAAGCATCAAATTAGCTGATTTTACGCAGCAGCTAAATATTTTAGTCTAAAATGGTTTTTGGTTCGAACCGACACTTTGTAAAGTGCAAATAATGAGTTTGTTAAAAGGGTTTAGTTGATTAATCTTCTATTTCTCCAATTTCACCTTCAGTTACCAGACTTGCTTTACCAGCGTAGTAATTACGGGTAAAACTGCACCATACGCAGGTGTCTTTGTTACAACCTTCCGTAAACTCCTTTTTCATAATTTTAGCATGTACGGTTTTAATTTGCATTTCCACTACCAATAAATCATCTGGAATAATGTTAACGCGTTCCTTATGAAACTGATGAATTTTTATTCCGCCATCACCCACCTCGGATAAAGGCTCAATAAAATCAAATTCGGCACTTTTCATTTCCCATTTTTTGGTAGCGTCATAATCCATTAACAGTTTGTAAAATACTGCCTGGCGCCAATAATCACCTCCATGGATATCTTCAAATTTTGGTTCTTTACCTTCTGCTATTGCCTTTTCTGCAGCCTCAGGATTTGGTCTTTTAAATTTGTCTTTAGCTTTTACAAACGAGCCTGTTTTGTAATCTACCACATTTACAAAATTGCCATCAAATTCCATTTTATCTATTTTCCCATTGAGCGGAATTCCATGCACCATCACGTTTTTATAAGATCTTTCTACGCTGGTAACTTTGTTCCATTGCGAAATATATTCTTTGTAATACATGGGCAAAATTTCTTCTCCATATTCTAATCTCCGCTTATAATCGGCCTCCGTAAAACTGTCTTGGTGGCGTTTCATAAACCATTTAAAATCATTCAGCAGCATTTCAATGTTTCCAAATTGTTTGTCTGTTTCGGCATTCATCTTTTTAAACAATTGTTCTAAGGCAAAATGCACTGCCGAACCAAAAGTCATATTGCCATTTTTAGGAGAAGGAACTTTTATAAAATTGTTAAAGTAAAAGCTAACAGGGCATTTTAGGAAATTATTTAAATGTGTAACGCTCAGAGAATATTTGTCGAGCAAACTATCTGTAAATGCATTATCAATAAGGGTACTTGGAATAGTTGCTTCTACCTCTTTTTGCATATTGGTAAAGGTAAAGGCCATTAAATCTTCTTCTGTTGCGCGTTCTACCTTGGTTTCTATTTCTTTGTCTTCGGTAATTTCTGCAATAAATTTACTTTGTTCTAAAAGCTTTTGGTTAAGGTCTTGTTCAGAATAACTCATTTGCAAATGACTTTTAGCACGTGTCATGGCTACATAAAATAGTCTTCTGGTTTCTTCGGTCTCGTCACCTTGAATATCAAATAAATTATCCGGTAATTTAAAGCCATTATTTCTATTGGCTGAATCCCATGATTTGCTGTTGCAGCCAATAATATAAACGTAATTAAATTCTAAACCTTTAGAAGAATGTGTAGTTATAAAATTCACACCATTTTCGCTGTACAATATTTTTTCGGCAGCTAACTCAATGGTATAATCTTGCATTAACAGAATAGTTTCCGTTAATGTTTTTAGGCTATGTTTGGGGTTTTTAGCACATTCAGATTTAATAAAATCAAAAAAGGTGCTAAGCATTTCCATGTACCAAGTTTTTTCTTCATGCACAATGGCAGTAGCCAATAAACCACAGTCGCGCAATATTTGGTGAACCGTTTCTTGTGGTGTTTGGTTCAGGCAAGATTTAATTAAACTTTCAATGGTATGGCTAAAATGTAATAATGCTGCGCCTTGCGTTTGTTGTTCAAATAAATCGCTTTGTTTTTTATTGGCCAATTTGCTTAACTCTTCACGCCAACTTGTATTGCGTTCATTAAAATTTTTGCTAGCAATACCTACAGACATGCGCGCAATTTCTAAAGTTGGAATATTGAATTCTTGGAAATGTAAAATTTCAAATAAATAGGGTTCTCCTGTAAAAGCTTTTTCTGTTTCTGCAGCTAAAAACTGCATCACTTTGATAATCTTTTTTACAATTGGTTCGAACAGAATATTTACGCGTTTACGCGTATTTACCTCTATGTTTTTAGATTTTAAATAAGCAATCATATCCTCTGCCTGTTGGTGGTTTCGGTAGAGGATAGCTATTTCATTTAATGGAACATTTTGTGCGTGGAGTGCCTCAATTTCTTTGGTAATTGCAACGGCTTCATGCAATGGATTAAAGTAAGAAACAATTAATGGTTTATTTGCTTGCGCCAATCTTTCTGTATTGCGGGCATACAATGTTTTCTCAGAAAAAACGCGCTGTTCATTGCGTGTAATTAATTTGCCAGCTGCATCCAAAATGGCTTGTGTAGAACGGTAATTATCCTCTAATTTTACCATTTTCATATAGCCTTGGTATTTAGAAATAAAATGATTGATATTTTCAATACTTGCACCTTGAAAACGGAAAATAGATTGGTCATCATCTCCCACCGCAAATACATTTGGCACCTCCCAATAGCTTAATAACAATTGCAATAAATCATTTTGAGAGCCACTCGTATCTTGGTATTCATCTACCAGTATATATTGAAATTTTTCTTGGTAATCAAATAAGAGGGTTTCATTTTCTCTAAAAGCTTTTATTACCCAAAGAATCATGTCTGCAAAATCATAACGGTTGTTGTTGCGCAACATTTTTTGATAGGGCTCAAACAGGGCAATACCTGCTTTTAAGAGTTCCATTTTCTTTAATTCTTCATTGATGGCATCTTTTTTAAGATCACCTTTTACATAGCTCACGCCATTTTTTGTAGTGGCCCGTTTGTACAAAAACGCTTCTCTATTGGGAAGGTCGGTACAATATTCATTTGTTTTGTCGGTTAAAAAATCTGGTGTCCAATCCTCTTTTTTCATTAATTCAAAGAGGCCCTTCAATCTAAAGATTTCGTAATAGGCGTCGCCCGTATAGCGTTTCAATGGATGGTTCTTGGGAAGTGAATCAACCAATTCGCGCAACAGTTGTTTGCTTTCTAAATCGTTAATTGGATCAAGATTTCTAAAGCCAAAGACGTCTAAATTTTCTTGAATAACTTTATTACAAAAACCGTGGAAGGTTGAAATTTGCACATTATAAGAAGCTGGTCCTATAAATTCCTGCAAGCGTTTGCGCATGGCTATAGCTCCAGCATCTGTATAGGTAAGGCATAAAATGTTTTGTGGGTTGGCATCTGTTTCAATTAGAATGCGGGCAATTCTTGCGGCTAGTATTTGTGTTTTCCCTGTTCCTGGTCCTGCAATTACCATTACAGGTCCATCAATATGTTGAACGGCAGATTTTTGTTGTTCGTTGAGGGCGTTAAAAACTGCCTCAAATTTTTCTTTGTTAAATAAGACTGGCATTTACCTAATATAGGTAAAAAAAATGAAAAAAGCAAGAGAAACTTTCGCCTTTTTGCCACTTTCTAACAAAACCGCCACCTTGCGGGAATGAATTTTTATTGCTTCACCAACATCACCACAGCGTAGGCAACAATTCCTTCTTCTCTTCCAATAAATCCTAACTTTTCGTTGGTGGTTGCCTTAATTGAAATCTCATCAATGCTTACCTTGCAAATTTCTGCGATGCAGGCTCTCATGGCTGCGGCATAGGGCATAATTTTTGGTTTTTCGCAAACCACAGTGCTATCTAAATTACTTATTTGATAGCCTTTTTCTGCGGCCAATGAAATACATTTTGCCAAAATAAGTTTGCTATCAATTCCTTTATTTTCTTTGCTTGTGTCTGGGAAATGAACGCCAATATCGCCTAAGGCTAAAGCACCTAAAATGGCATCTGATATGGCATGTAACAATACATCTGCATCACTATGGCCTAAAATTCCTTTGTCAGCAGGAATTTGTATTCCGCCTAAAATGAAATCTCTTTCCTCAGAAAGTTGGTGAACATCAAATCCAAATCCTACGCGCATTATTCTGTTACTGGGGCTTTGTCTTCTTCTTTGTTTTGCGTAACAAATGCATCAAAGTCGAAAAGAAGCGTGAAACGTAAAGTTTTTTCTAGTGGATTTCTTTGGTCAATAGGAACCAAATAGGATAAATCAATTCCAAATACATTGAAACGGAAGCCTGCACCAAAGGTCATAAATTTTCTATTTCCCTTATAAGGACTTTCATGAAAATATCCCGCGCGTAAGGCAAATTGTTTGTCGTACCAGTATTCTAAACCCGTTGAAATATTAATCTCTTGCAATTCTTCTTTTAATCCGCCTGGTGCATCGTAAAAAGATTGAATCATTCCTTGAATGGGCGGCACATCTGGGTTCATTCCTTGCGTAATTACCCTTTGTCCGCTTGGAGTGATAGAATCATAGCCAGCAATTGTTTGCAGGTATTTAGGATTTGTTGGAACCAATAGTTTGTTGAAGTCTAAAGCAACTGCAATAGTATTGTATTTGTCAATTTCCATTTGGGCATAACCACCAATTCTAAGGTTAATTGGAATGAAATTTTGGTATTGCTGACTGGTATAAGAAATTTTAGATCCAATATTGGTAATTGCACCACCTAAAGAATAGTTTACATTGTACTTTTTACCTTCTAATTTAATTTTGGTTTTATTGGTATAGTATGAAGTTATATCGCCTGCAAATGCGTTACCAGCGCTAACAGGGTTCGGACCTTGGTTAAAAGCTCCTGCCAAATCACTGCGGATGTAACGAAAGGCAATACCAACCGAAAAGTGGTCAGATAATTTTGAGGCATATCCCAAATCAACGGCTAATTCATTTGGGTTGTAATTACCAGTACTGTTGCCAAAATTATCCGTAAAATTAATTTGACCCAATGAAAAATACCTTAATGATGCAGCAATTGCAGAGCGGTCGTTGATTTTCGCATAGCCACTCATATAGGCTAAATTAATGTCTGGAACCAAACTCTTAAGCCATGGTGTGTAACTCAAAGAAACTGCGCCTTGTTTTTCATTAAATACTATTTTGGAAACATTCCAATGCATGGCGTTTACATCATTGGGCATAGCCACACCTACGTCGCCCATACCACCGCCTCTGGCTTCTGGTGTAATCATTAAAAAAGGAACAGCAGTTGAAATGGTATTTCTACCATCTAATTGCGAATTGCTACCTGCTATTTGCGCCGTAGAAAATTGGCTACTAAAAATGCTAAGTAATAGTAAAGGAAGTAAGGTCTTGTTGTTTCTCATTATAGGTCGCTGCACAAAAATAAATTCTTGCTCAATTTTAGGAATTAATTTAAGATTACCAATTTTTCTGTTTTTTCTATTGTTTTTTGTCCCGGCACCAGCACCTTACATTTATAAATATAAACGCCATTTGCCAGCTTATCGCCATAATCGTCTTTGCCATCCCATTGCAATTGATCAAAATGCGTTCCTTGCAGCATTACCTGCGTTTGGAGGGTTTTTACCAATTTTCCACTAATGGTAAAAATTTGAATCATAACTTTCATATCCTCCCCACTTAAATTGTGGTCGAAATGAAATGTTGTGAAATTGTTAAATGGATTTGGATAGTTTAACAATTGACTCAGACTAGGTTTGTCGGATGATTTAACCTCAAAATCCAACGTAGCTTCCGACATATTATTGTATACATCGTAGGCTTTGAATTTAATTTGGTGTTTACCAGCGGGTAAATTTGAAATTAGGTGAAATACTTCTCCGCTTTGGTAGCTGTTTAAGGTTGCTTGGTAAAAATCGTTTACAATAACGGCCTGGGTTTGGTTATTGTCTATTACATACATTAAATCTCTTCCAATGCCTCTTCCGGTGGTATTGATGCCATTTTCATCGTAGAGTTTGGCTATGAGTTTTGGACTTTCATGTGTAATTCCGCCATTGATAAACTTTTCATCGTTTAAGAAGAGTTTTATTTCTGGACCCTTTTGATCGGCAGATGAGCTATCTCCGGTTCCGCCAATAAAAATTTTGTTATAATAGCCATTGGCATCTTTTAAATCGTTATTAGCGTAATAACTAATTTTACCATATCCATATTCGTAGGCAATGTCTTTTGGCACCACAAAACTGAAAACAAAGTTGCCATTGCTTACGCTTGCCTTACCTCTATACAATACATTGTTTTGCATTGAAAATGGCATTGGCGTGCTAGCGGGCGGATTATTTCCTATTGTTGAATAGGTAGTAAATTTATCGTAAACCACAGGGTAAATGGTGCCACTAAAATCATTTAATTTTATGCCTTGTTTATTTGTTACAATGCCACTTATTTCAAATTTCTTTAATGCTTTTAAAGTGTCATTAAAAACAAGCAAATCTTTCCCATTTATTTGGGTGGTATTTACTTCAAAATTTGGGTAGGCCAAAGTTAAAAACGGATCACCCAAGAGGGTAAAGTTTCTTGTATTAGGATCGTTATAATCATTTTTTGTTTTTCTAACAATATCTCCCAAACGAGGAGGGTTTAATTGGGAGATAGAATCAAAGCCAATATTGTCGTAAAATTTACTGTTAAGGGTAGCGTTTTGGCTAGAAAAAACCAAACGAACTGTTGTAAATAATCCTATGGCGCCGCCAATTGGATTTAATAAAGTTTGTTCCCCTGCACTCAATCTAGCTGGGTCGTCGAATCTACTAAATTCGCATGTTGCCGTCATAAACAGCGGAAGTTTAACCCCATTTTCCGGCAAACCATTGGTCCACCTATTGATATCGTCAATCCCCAGAACACGCTCTGCCGTAAGGCCAACTTCGCCGCCATGTCCAGTGTAATTAAAAACTAAACATCCGCTTTGTATAGCGTTATTAAATGCTTTTTGTGCTTCAGGAAAACGTGCCCCACCAGCGGTACTTTCTTTTTTATAAGCATCTAAAAAAATCTTTTCGACATTAAATTCTGGATAATTGGTAAGTATGCCGTTTGCTAAATTATTGCTTTGGTCTTGGTGTTGGTTATTGTCTTCATCGTCTGCTGTAAAAACCAATTTATTTCGCCACGAACCAAATGCCGTTGATGCGTTGTATGAAATAATTTTGTCTACCAATTGGGCCGCTTCTGTTTCATTGGTAACAGGTAAACGCCCAATTCCAATATCCAATAATTCTCCGGTGTTTCCACCCATATCCCAATTGCCTTCATCATCGTCTAAAAGACCAATAAAATCGTCGCTACAATAGCTACTGGTTGGTGCAAAAGATTCGCGACTTTCAAAAGTTAAAATAAAATTGGTATTTGGCTTTTGTCTGAATTTATAATCGTAGGATGCTCTTCCAAAGAGTGCCGCATATTTGGGGGCTTCAGTTGGGTTAGAGGCTTTGTCGTGAAACATTTTCAAGAAATCTCTCACTGCACATAAATCTGGTGCACCGCCTGAAAATTCATTGTAAATATCTTGCACATTAATTACTTCAATTCTCAAATTGTCTTTTGTTCGGTGGTGGTCTGCCAAACGTTTTGCTTCAGCTAGAAAGTTAGGATGACTAATAATAAAACCATCTGGTGCAACTAGGGCATGCAAATTTTGATTGGCAATTCTTCCTGCATTTACCACTTGGTAATAATTACTACCATCATAGGCAGCATAAGTTTTTAAGCTGTCAGTTGCTTGGGTAAAGGTGTAGGTGTTTGAAGCAAAAATTCCGTCTACTAAAAATGGTTCAGTTGGATTGGTCACATCTAAAACATTTAAACTTCGGTTACAAGCAATTTGGTATTTGCTAATATTTCCGGCACCCATGTTTGTTGCATCTTTGAAAACAAAATTGCCATTGGTTATGCGTAATTCTGCTTTGGCTTGTATTTCAAAAAAATCGAGCCAACCTATGCTACCACTAGAGGGTTTGTTATAAGAATAATTGATGGTAAAATTAGGGCTACTACTGTTAAAAGTTGTCTGGTTAATTACCAACCCGCAAGTAAAGGCATCTTCAAAATCTGGTAGAACACTCGTGCAATTTTGAGATAAAATTGGGCTGCCATTTACCTGTATGTTAAATGCACTTGGGGTGAATGATCTTGCCGTAACAGACGACCTAAAGTTGATAGGTTCAGTGCTTAATAAATAGGGAATACTTACATTAAAACTTTGTTGGGTAATTCTGTCAAATTCCTCGCCCAACCAAACTTTACCCGACTTAATTAAATTGGTTCGTTCATTGTTATAGATACTTAAAAATGTATAGGAATTGATAGTAGCATTTTCACCTGTTAAGGAATTAATTTTTTGAATGCGTTTGCCAGGGGTATTTCCAATGGTTAGAAAGTAATAGGTGGTATCGCAATAATAATTGGAAACAAAAGCATAGGCTTTACTCGTTTCATTATATATCCATTGGTTTATTTGAGATTCTCCATAAAAACTTATAAAATCTCCGGGGTTAAATTTTCCATCCAATTCGCCTTGCAGCAGAATAGGAATTTCTTTTAAATCGTCAATTCTTTTTACACTATTAGATTGCGGCAACATACCAGCACCTCTTCCATATAGCTTGATATTCCTGGGATCTACCGCATCTGGATTAAAACCTAAACTTCTAAAGTTAGCATAATCAATTCTGTAAATTCCATTTTGTGTGGTTCCAATTTTTACCCAATCTCCGGAGGATAAAACTGAATTAGCGGCATAGGTGTTTGTTTTCTTTAATGCTATCTGCTTATTGCTTGTTAGGGTATAGTTTATAGTAAATTGAAGTAGTTTATTGATTTTTTCTCCTTCCTTTTTGAAAGGTATAATTCTGATTATTAAAAATGTTTTTCCTCTTTCTGTTGCTGTTGAATAATTAAATTTATAGCTATTAATTATATCCAATTTGTTGCTTGAATTTGACAATAAAGCAACACTTTCTTCTATCGGTTCGAACCGAATATCCGAAATTTCAGCCCTTCCGATTAAAATTTTTTCTTGAAAAAATGGCAAATTTCCATGGATCGGATCGAAAAAGGCACCCTTAAATCCACCTTCTATTGAAAGCGGCTGTTCCCATATGAGCTCCCTGTTTAATAATATATTTTGGGCCATAGTTTGCTCTAAAACAGACAAGTATGCTATTGTAAAGAGAACAATACTCCAAAAATATTTTCTTAATTTCTTCAAAAATTGCATGGTTTATGACAAAATACTTATAATTGAAAATTAGTTAACACCGCTTTAAAACGATGACAAATTAAACAAATTGTCTTGGTAAGTGTGAAGTTAATTGAAACAAATTGTTATAATTGCATTTCTATACCTATACGTATTGACCTCATAAATTTAAATGAATCTCAATAAACAAACTCCAAAGGGAGTATATATTTTAAGTTGGCTACTGTTGTTCTTAGGAACAGAATTGCGGGCGCAAGACCCTCAGTTTTCGCAGTTTTATGCCAATCCAATATATACCAATCCAGCCTTTGCGGGTAGTGTAAACCATGGTAGAGTGGTGATGGGATTTAGAAATCAATGGCCAAGTATTTCTGGGGCTTTTAGAACTGGTAACTTTAGTTACGATGAACATTTTGATAAATTAAACGGAGGTATTGCTATTCAGGCAAGTTATGATGAGCAAGGTGTTGGTACATTAAGAACCACCGGTTTGAACTTTATTTATGCCTACCAAATTCCGGTTAACCGCAAGTTTACAATTCAAGCCGCTGTTCAGGCAGGCTTTATGCAAAAATCTATTGATTTTAATAAGTTACTCTGGTACGATCAAATTATTCTAACGCAAGGGTTTATTAACCCAACGGCCGAACCAAATGGCAATGGAACAGTAATGATTCCAAATTTTGCAGCTGGAATTATTGGTTTCTCAAAGAGTTTTTATGGTGGTTTTGCAGTTCATAATATTTTTGAACCAGCACAAGGATTTTATGTTGGAAGCTCCAACCCAATTCCTAGAAGATTTACTGCTCATGCAGGCTTGGTAATTCCAATCATTCGCGATAGAAATGAATTACGTCAGTTGAACTTATATCCCAATGTAATTGTAAAATCACAACGCCAATTTAATCAGGTGAATGTAGGGATGTATTTAGGTAAAGGTCCTTATGTTGCTGGGGCGTATTTCCGTCAAAACACCATAAATTCAGATGCTGTTATTATTCTATTGGGTGTAAAAACAAACAAGGTAAAAATTGGCTATTCGTATGATGCTACATTAAGTGAAGCAAGAATAGGAGCCACTAATTCTCATGAGGTTACCCTAAGTTTAGAGTTAAAGAAAAGAGTTCCTCGTGCCAAGCCACGTAAGGTAACATGTCCTGAGTTTTAATAATAATTACGATTATTCAAATTCTGGTTTTTCTAACAGATTGTTATGTCATAATTTCTTTACAATCCTTGGTATTTTTTTATTCAAAATAATATTCCTAATTTTAGGCCCTATTTAAATAGTTATCAATGAAAAAGCTTGCCCTTTTGTTATTTGTTGGCATCATAGGCGTGCATGATATTTTCGCTCAAGATCCGCAATTGAGTCAGTATTATGCCTCTCCTTTGTATACCAATCCTGCTATGGCGGGTGCAGCACGTAAAATTAGGGTGAACATGAACGGGCGTTCTCAATATACTGCACTTAACAACAATTATAAAACTGGCGTATTTAGTGCAGATGCCTATATAGGCAAAGTAAAAAGTGGTTTGGGTTTGGTGAGCATGTATGATGTGGCTGGAGATGGTTTTCTTACCACCAATAGCATAAGTGCCATTTATTCTTATAATTTAGAAATTAACCGCGAGTGGGCCTTTAATGCTGCCCTTCAAGGAGGGATCATTCAAAGGCGCTATGATTTTAGCAAGTTTGTTTTTGAAGATATGATTGATCCTGCTAGGGGAGCAGTTTTACCTACAGCAGAAGCTAAGGGCTTAGAGCAAATTACTGTGCCAAATTTTTCAACTGGATTTTTGTTATACAATAGCAAAATGTTTTTTGGCGGTGCTATCCATAATTTGCTTGAACCAAATATGAGTTTTTACTATAGAGATAAAAACGATCAAGCACTGAAGTTGCCAAGGAAATATACTGTTCATGGAGGTATCAATATATCCTTGAACAAAACCAGATACGAGGAAGATAGAATTATTCTTTCGCCTAATATTTTGTTTATGCAGCAAAGAGATTTTTACCAAATGAATCTCGGTTTTTACATAAAACAAAGAACATTAACCTTGGGAACTTGGTTCAGACAAACGTCAAATAATGCAGATGCAGCAATTTTTTTAATAGGCTTGCGTTTTCCTTCTATCAAGGTTGGATATAGTTATGATGCCATTGTTTCTAAAGCCAAAACGGCAACGGTTGGTTCGCATGAAATTTCCTTGAGTTTTGAGATAAAACCAAAGGTGAGACCAGGAGTTAGGTATAATAAACGCCTGTTTTGCCCTGAATTATAATAGATTAAATGAAAAAAAACCATTAAATAAGTGGTTTTTTAGAAATATTCCTTATGTTTGAAAATTCCAAATAAAGATAAAGTGATGAAAACGCTTTCAAAAATTTTACTATTCTCTCTCATCGGTGCAAGTGTAATGTACACCTCTTCTTGTAACAAGGCAGGAAAATCAAGCACTACCGGATGGAAGTACAACGACTCCAAATGGGGTGGGTTCGAGAAACATAAATTCAAGGAACAGGAAACTGGTCCTGGATTAATATTTGTTGAAGGTGGTACCTTTACAATGGGTGCTGCTGAAACAGATCTTACCTATGATCACAACAATTTCAAACGTAGAATCTCTGTTAGCAGTTTCTACATGGATGAAACTGAAGTAACCAATTTCCATTACTTGGAATATTTACATTGGTTAATGCGTCAATACGCAGATAATCCTATTGTATTTACAAAAGCATTGCCAGATACTTTGGTTTGGAGAGATAAATTATCTTACAACGAACCTTACGTATTGTATTACTTGCGTCACCCTGCCTACAGAGATTATCCTGTAGTAGGTGTTAGTTGGGTACAAGCTGCAGATTATTGCAAATGGCGTACAGATCGTGTAAACGAAATGATTATGGTGCGTGAAGGTTTCATTAACCTTGATATTCAAAAACAAACCGGTGATCAAAATTTCAATACTGAAGCTTATTTGTTAGGTTTATATACGCCTAGCGTTAAAAAAGAATTGCGTGATTATTCTCCAGGTGGAAAAACCCGTTCGGTGCGCATGGAAGATGGTATCTTGTTGCCAAGCTACCGCCTACCAACAGAATCTGAGTGGGAATATGCTGCAGGTGCATACAAATCGGCAGGTTTCAATGAAAACATTGATATCAAACGTATTTACCCATGGAACGGCTTAACTTTACGTAGAGCCGATACGGAGAAAACGCGTGGTAAAATGTATGCTAACTATACCCGTGGTCGTGGTGATGGTGCCGGTATTGCTGGTAACTTGAACGACGGTGCTTTGTATACTACCTTGGTTAAAGATGGCAAATTTTTGCCTAACGACTTTGGTTTGTACCACATGGCAGGTAATGTAAGTGAGTGGACTAACGATGTTTACCGTCCTTTGTCATTGGAAGATATGACTGGCTTTAACCCATACCGTGGTAACAGCTACAAAAAATACAAAGCGGATGCAGATGGATTCATTTCCGAAAAAGATAGCTTAGGTCGTATGATTTATATTGACGTAACAGAAGAAGACAATGCTAAACGTAGAAATTACAAAAAGTCAGATAATATTGGTTACAAAGATGAGTTGGCTTACCCAGACATCGATCAGAAATATGAATACGGCGCAACTTCATTAATTGACAATGCTGCACGTGTATATAAAGGCGGTAGTTGGGCAGATAGAGCTTATTGGTTGAGCCCAGGAACTAGAAGATACTTAGACCAAGATCAAGCAACTGCTACTATTGGATTCCGTTGTGTAATGGATAGAGTAGGTGAGATGACTAAAAAAGGTAAATAATCCTTTTCAAATATTAAATAAAAAGACCCTTGAAATTTTTCAAGGGTCTTTTTTATGCCTAATGTTTTACCTCATCAGCGTGATGGTTCCGTGAACATTGTCTTCTTTACCGGTATTGAGTTTCTTGGTATGTAAGATAAAATAATAGACACCTTCTGGGGCCTCTTGGCCTTTGTTATCTTTACCATCCCACCTGAAATAGCTTACTTTATCGCTAAAATACAATTGGCCCCAACGGTTATAAATATATATATCCGTTTCATTGCATTGGCCACTTACGCCTTCTATCTTAAAGTCATCATTCTTGCCATCTCCGTTGGGGGTAAATACATTTGGGATGTTTAAATGGTCTAATGAATCTGGTAAACTTACGGTACCATAGGCCGTATCGGCGCAATTGGTGCCAAATTCTACAATTAAGCGAATAGAATCGCCATAGTATTTGGAGGCAATAAATTTCTTAGGATTTTCTTCGTAACTGGTATCTCCATTGGGAAAAGTCCAATAAAAGTTGGAGGCGTTTTGTGTTCTGTTCTTAAAAGAAAAAATGGAGGCGCAGGTATCTACCTCCCAAACAAAATTGGCGTTGTTTACCCTAAAATCAAATTTGAGGGCGGCATTGCTGCAACGCGGACTTTGGTTTTTAGGAGAGAAGGAGTTGGCTGTTGTTTTTAAATCACTGAGGGGTGATGGGGGTAGGTTGTTAGGGCAACTGGCACACATACTTTGGTAAACAATGCCTTGCTTATCAAACCTACTGGTTCCGCCATCCACATGGTCGCCAGAATTATTAGGATCATCGCCACCAATATAAGTTGCGTAAAGCAGGCTGCTGGCATTTTTGTTTAAGAGCATTAAGTAAAAATCACTGCCATCTGTAGTGCTTTGAAAGGCATCTTCTGTTATAGTTAAACCACTGGTAGAGCTATTGAATTTGTTGGCATCATTGCCTCCCCAAGAACTGATGTAAATGCGTTTGCACTCATCTACTAAAAAAGCATTTATGGTCAAGTCTACGTTGGGTCGGGCCGAACCAAACACCGTTGACCAAATTTTTGTACTTAAATTAGAATTGAGGCAAGCTAAAAACTGATGCGCTTTTGGATTATTGTATACGCCAGGCGAAATGGGAATATTCCCTAGGCTTTGTCCTACCACGTATACCAAATTGTCTTTATCGAGGTCTAATGAAAATATTTGGTCGTATGCATTGGTGCCAAAATAACTGGCATGGAGAATTGTTTTTCCATTATAATCTAAATTGCAAATAACACCATCTGTTTGTCCTCCTCCATAAACTGCCTGATAATGTCCGGCAGTGCCAGGAAAATTGGGACTTTGGGTTCCGCCAGATAAGTAGATTCCATTACTTTTACTGAGGTCAATGCTGTAGATGGCGTCAATGCTATCTCCACCAATATAGGTGCTCCATTTTAAATTGCTTAGGCTAGGGTTCAAACAAAAAACAACGCCATCTTGAAAACCTTTTAAATTGTTTTGCAGGCATCCGGGTGTGGTAGGAAAATTGCTAGATTGGGTAACGCCTGTTGCATAAACATTTCCAATGCTATCGGTGGTAATATCGCCGCGGTAGCCATCGCCATAAAAGTAATTGGTAACCAGGTTATAATTGAGTGCATCATTGGCACTTCCTCCAAGGTAAGTAGAGGCAATGAGTTGTCCATTTTTATCAAATTTTGTAAGCACAAAATCTGTATTGCCATTGGCTGTTTGGTCATATGCAGCGCTACTTACGGGGAAATTGGTAGAGAAGGTATTACCTAAAAGAAGGAGGTTTGAGCTATCATCAATTACCAAGCTATTTGGTAATTCATTGTTGCTACCACCCAGGTATGTTGCGTATAAAAGGGTGGAGCCATCTGGGCTGTATTTGCTAAAGGTAATGTCGCAGGGGAAATCTGCTAAATCGCCAGCAGATGCGCCACCACCGGCATAGGTTATTTGAAAAGCATTGCTGGTTACGGGGTATTTGCCAGTGGGAATAGTTATGTAAGGTCCGGTTGAAATTCCACCGGCATACATGGTGCCATTTTCTCCTGGTGTTGCGGTAAAGCCAAAATTATCAACGCTTGCGCCCGAATAGGTAAGGAAAATAATTTCTGGATCTATTACTAGCGGGTATTTGCTGTTATAGGATTCATCGGCCAAAAATGAAATGGTATTTCCATTGATTTGGTATTGTATTTCTACCTGAATTTGTTTGTTATCAATAATTTGGTAGGCAAAGGGTCTTTGTTCTTTGATAGTTGCATACGGCGTTTCTAGGTATAAATCGCCATATTCTATATACATTTTGGAGGCACCTAAAACCTCCAATTTAATATCGTTTAAGTTTGCATTCGGTTCGAGCCAAAACTCATACTTTAATTGGCTTTTTGCTGCGTGTACTTGCAGTTGAATTCCAGGGTATAATTGGTTCAGGCCTATTTCTGTTGATGCTCTGGCGCCAGAGACCCAATTTTTTGGGTTATTGCCTTGGTAAAAATTATAGTAATGTTTTTGTGCTTGGTTTAAGAAGGGAGTGGCATTTTGGCTATTTAAGAAATTGATTTGTAAACCATGCACATTTAACACTTTTGGCAAATTGTTTGTTGCTTGGTGGTGCTTGCTAAGAGCTGCAATTTCAGTGGGATTATAAAAATAATAGGAAATAAAATTCTTTCCAATTTGCAGATCGAGGGCATTTTGTTGTGCACGAAAAAGGATACTTGGGTCCCACTGACCTTTATTTTCTGTCCATTCATACAATTCTGCCGATAGCGCCTTTTTCATCTTTTGGGGAAAGACCCAAAGAGGCAAGGAGAGAAGGCAAAAAAGCAGGATTAAATTGGGTTTCAAACCGAAAAAATTGAAGGACTAAATTACATTTTTTTTCAGATTTACTTACAATTGACAAGCTTTAATGAATAATTAAGAAAAAATTGCAGAGCATTGCAACCTTTAATACAATGATTTCATCTGCTAAATAAGACTGATAAAGTGAACAAGCAACTTGATGCAATAATTTTACAAGGATGTTTAAGAAAGGAGTTGAAGGCTCAGAAGGCCTTTTACCAGCACTTTAGCAGCAGTATGTATGCGGTTTGTTTGCGGTATAGCAATACCAAGGAAGATGCAAAAGATATTTTGCAGGATGGTTTTGTGAAAGTGTTTACCAAGTTGGATACGTATACAGGCAAAGGTTCTTTGGAAGGATGGATGAAACGTATTTTTATTAATACGGCATTGGAACATTACCGAAGCAATAAGGTATACCAGCAACAAAGTGATGTGGAGGCGGCATATGGAATTGGCCAAGAAGAAGAGGCCTTGGGTAAGCTTACACAAAAAGAAATTTTGTTGGTATTAAATGCTATGGCACCAGGTTACAGAATGGTATTAAATCTTTTTGTGATAGAAGGATACAGTCATGCCGAAATTGCGGAAATAATGGGTAATCAGGAAGGTACTTCAAAAAGCCAACTTTCAAGAGCCAGGCAAATTTTCATTCAGACATGGAACCAGTTAAATAAAGAAAAAAAGTAAATGTTGGAAGATCATAACCATATAGACAAGCTCCTCCAAAAAGGGATGGAAAATTTTGAGCCAATTGCGCCAGAGGGAGTTTGGGAAAATATTGCCCAGCAATTGCCAAGTGCAGCAGGAGCGGGTGCTTCGGGCAATTCCCTATTTCAGGCAATTCAAAAAGTAAGTATGGGATTGAAGCTTGGAGTTGTTCTTGGTTTGAGCGTTTCAATAGGTATTATTTATGTGGTAATTTCTAAAAAGGAAGTGCCGCAAATGGCAGCTAAAGTTTTGGTTCAGGAAATACCAATGAACCAAGAACGTGAAGAAAGCGTAGCTATAGAAAACGCAAGTGAAAAAGAGGCGCAGCAAGATAAAATTAAAGGTTCGAAAATTGCCAGTCAGAAAACTATTGCAGCTCAAACGCAAGTAATCAGTAAAGAGCCATCTGCTCCTGTGCTTGTGAACCCTATTATTGAATTGCCAAATTCAACTAATGGTGTTGCAAAAGAAAGCAAGGCACAAGAAAAGTTGGTGGCTCCTGTTAGCATAATCAAACATCATAAAATTGAAAAAGCAATAGAAAATTTAAATGCTGTAATTGAACCTGAATATGGAAATGCATTTAGTCCGGATGGGGATGGCAAAAACGATACTTGGGAAATTAGACTAGAAAATCCAGGTTATTTCCATTTAAAAATTATGGATGCCAGCGGCCAATTGGTATTTGAAACAGAGCAATATGGGCAGTTTTGGAATGGCATAAACCAAAGAAATGGCTTGGAATGTGAGGCAGGGACTTATGCTTTTGTTATTGATTATCAAGCATCTAATTCTGAAAAAATAAAAACTAAAAACGGCATTTTGAACCTCTACCGATAGGGGTTGGATTTTTGGGGAATAAAATGTAGGTTAGCAAAATTATCTGAAGACAAAAAAAGTAATAAATATATATGATGAAACGATTATTTACCAGACTAGTTTTAATTGCAGTTTGTTGGCTTACTGCCGCAAGTGCATTTTCACAATCTATTACCTTGGATGTACAACCAAGGGTAGTTTGTTTGGGTAATCCCATGCAAATTGATGCCTATCTAACAGGTGTGAATGTGAATGATGTTACCTCTTACCGTTTTGATTGGGGTAATGGAGATTCAAGTATCAATAATATTGGGAAGCCGGTATCAAATACCAGAACCTATCAGTATTCTGCTGCAGGTGTTTACAATATTACGGTAACTGCACGCTTTAGTAACCGCAGCCCACTTATCATGTCTTATTGGGATACCGTTTACAACAAACCGCAAGCCAATTTTCAATTGATGAGTTTGGATTCACAGTGCTTTAAATACAATGAATATTGTTTTAAAGATTTAACTGTTCCAGGACCATATCCAAGTTTACCATTAAACTTATTGATTTTTGCTTATGGTGATGGTGATAGTAATTTGATATCCAATGGTACAATTAAGTGTCATCATTTTGGACAAGGTAACCGCAGGTGGAATGTAACTTTGACCACCACAGACATTGGAGGTTGTGAAACCAAAGCTTACCAATATGTTTATGTTGCACCAAACATTAATCCTAGTTTTACGGTAAGTGGTATACCAAAATGTGATACCACCCCTTATATTTTTGTAAACAATACACCCGTTTCTCAGTCGGATTTACTTTGGTTTAGATGGGAATATGGCGACGACAGTGTTTACAATTCTGCTAATCCATTAACTGGTAACGATCCACGTTGGAGTTTGTTTACCTATAAATACACTAAGAATGGGGTGTTTAACCCTCGTTTAATTGTTCAACACAAACGTTTCCATTGCGCCGATACTTTTGACTATTCTTTCACAGGAAGTCAACTACCAGAGAACATTGTTTTACGTTATGATATTAGAAGTAGAAGAAGTGTAAACAATGATACCATTGCAGATAGTGTTTGTTTAATGAACTTAAACACTGCGGGTGTTTGTTTGTATAACAATTATCCATTGCAAGGGGTTAATACACCTATTCAAATTTTGTGGGATTTTTCTGATCCAAATGCTAACCCACCAGGTTCTGATAAAAAATTAAATGAGGTTACCCCTTGTTACCGTTACCAAGGCATGGGGCATTATTTCCCTAAACTATATGTTGCTTGTCCAGGACAACCAGTAAGAACAGTTAACTTTTGGTCGCGCATAGATACTGCTAGGATGAGTGATACCCAATATGTGCCGCCACCGGTTTTAAATCCAGGAATCAATACCATCAATGGTTATTTCTTTAAAGTAACTGATAGTATGGCGCAATACAGATGGATTATGGGTGCAAACGGTATTCCACGCGATAGTATTGTTTCTTACTGGAAATGGTTTAACGATGATCCAGCTAAAGCAACCTATAAAAAACGTAGAAACCAATTACAAGGTTATGGTGTAAATATTATGGGGCCATTGGTTCAAGTGGAAGATCCACCAAAGAACGTGAAGATGAATCCAGCATTGAAAAACCAGTGCGCACCTAGTTTCCCTGTAGAATTTACCAATGCAACCAATGCTTACCAATCTAATAACTTGTATATCAAGTGGGATTTTGCAGATAATTATGCGCCGCGTTGTACTTCTTATTCTACACCTAATCCAAGTATGACCAATGGTGGCAGAGAACCATACACTACCGCCAATGATATGTTTAACAGAACGCTTGGACGTTTTATGTACAAAGGTGTTATTTATCCTGGTCGTGTAAATTGTGCTTTCTCACATGATACCTTACCAATTCACCAATACCAAAAATGGGCAGATATTTACAGGTGGTTCTATTATGGAAAAGATTTTCCGCCATATGATTCAACCAACTGGACTAATGACCCAGCTAAACCAATTGGTGGTGCAGGTCAACCAAGATTCCGTGTACATGTATTAGATTCAGGAGCGGCAGGCTATCCTAGTCCATGGGGTAAGCCATCTTATTCTGCTGGTGTAACTCCATCAAGACATGATACATTGCAAGGAATGTGGCCAGCGGATATTAATCCAAATAGGCCAATAACATTAGCTGCAATGATTCCTGATCCATTTGCAAGTGCTAAGGGATTAACTTCACTTACCATTCCTCCAGGAACGCGTGTTGATACAAACGGATTGTTAGTTCCACCATTGTCTGGATTATTACCTGATGGAACCAATAGAGCCTTGTACCGAGGAAACATGAAGCTACCTGGTTCTCAAATGACCTTATACGAATATTTCTTTAAACGTAGTGTTGAAGCTTGTTACACGGTTAAATTGTATGAAAAGGATAGTTTCAATAACCAATCTGATGATGCGTATAAAACATTTACACGTATTAATATGGTGGGTGGAACAATAACCATTCAACAAAAAACAGATACTACATTGGGGCATCCTGTAATACATTCTACTGAGGTATTTAGTGCTACAAGTACACCTCCTTCAATTTACCCTGTAGTAGATAGTTTATATATTACTGCTGCAGGTACTGGTTATGTTACAACCAATAATGTTCCTGTAACAGGAGGATCTGGTACTGGTATGTTGGTTCATATCAAAGCAAATGCGGGTATTGTAACAGAAGTACAAGTTAGCAATGGCGGTAAGGGTTATGCCCTCAATGATGTGGTAACTATTGCAGGCGGCTTAACCAATGCTACTTGCCAAGTTAAACGCTTAAAAGACATATTAATTTATAACTACAAACCATATGATGTATTGCAGGATGGAAGTTCTAAATACATTATGGTACGTGATGATGAATTCTTTGTAGACTATTATGATTGTGGTGGCGAAGGAACTGTTCAATTACCACTTGCTGGTGCCGATGCTTATGGCGTTGGTCAGAATGGTAGAATTTGCCCAGGATTATATGATGGAGAAAAAGGTGGTAACCCACAAATTGTATTTGATGCAAGTGCGGGTAATCCTGGAACCTATCCAGATTGCGGACAAAGAACGGTTATCTTATTAAACTACGATTCATTTGCAGATAGACATGACGGTACTGCTTGTCAGTTAGACGGATGGGTAGATTGGCAAGGTATGTCTGCAAGTAGTAACTTTACCTCTAATGTAACTGGTGGAGGAAATACCTGGCCAGGATTCTATACCATTCCTAATTTCTTCCCATTGCCTCCAGGTCCTTGGACAGGTGCAAGTGGTGCGGTAAACTTTACCCACTACCAGCCAAGTACAGATATTCCTTGGTCTTATACCCACTCTCCTCAAAATCCAAATGGATATGTAACCATTGGTATACAAGTAGGTAATGGTTCTGGTTCTTACCAATGTTTGTCGCAAACCGTTTGGTACCATAACTTCTTCCACTTTATTAAATTGGCTACGGAGTATACTTATAGAAAAGTAGGCGGTTACGCTGCTTACGGAAACCCAAGCAGGTTGCCAAGTCAAGATTATACTTATGATACGTGTAGCAACTTTGTTCAAGCAAATCCTGCGCCACCGCCAACGCAATTGTATACACCAAATCCTTCATACCGTGAGCCTTGGAGCCGTTTGTTTGGAAAAGGAGATATTATTGAATTTGTACCTTATGCTAAACAACAAGATTTTGTATTAACAGACGAGTGGGTTTGGGGTGATGGTATTGTTACTGTAGATTCATTTATAACTAACAAGGTAGATACCTTTGTAGCTTTGAATCCGAGCAATCCTAGTCAATTGTCGTACTTTGAAAAGAATACATTTCCTGTAAACCGTATCCGTTACGAGTTTGAAACTTCTACTTTCCCTTGGACTATCTTGAGTTCAAAAATTCCTTATCCTGTAGGTGTTCATACATTCCATACTACGCGCTACGATACCATTTGGCAGTGTAATGATGCAACGCACCAATTGCCGCCACAATCTATAACACCTACTAATATCTTTATTGATACAGCTTTCTTTATTCTACCTGTGCAACACCAGTATTTCATGTCTTCATATGAAATGCCTGCTGGTCCTGGTTCGAGCCTAAAGAAAAATGAAATTACAGAGGTGAGTCACCGTATGAAAACTACCACTATTTGTTTGAACTCTACTGAGCGTCAAATTGTAATTGGTGTAATGGATACTTTCTATATGAAAGAAGGCAATGATTTCTCTGATGGTGTATTGTGTGTGGGTCAAACTGTGAACTTTATAGATTCAATACGCTATTGGTTCCCTAAATCACAAGGTCAGTACAACCCATCACGTCCTTTGAACATTCCAGCAGGTGAAGAGCCGTTGTTACGTTTCTTAGACATGCATGGTGCGGGTATGATTAACTATCCAATTGATAGTATCAAGACCTATCCAAATGTGACCAAATATGTTTCAACTATTCAAAGTAGTTGTCCTACCGGATGGCAATTCTTAATGTCTGGAACAGCTCCAAATAATTACAACTTCTGTATTAAAATAGATACCAATTTCTTCGAACGTATTTATTGGGATTTTGAATCGGATGGTGTAATTGATGCAACTGGTAAAAATCCTTCGCATCAATTTAGTTTACCAGGTAGGTTTAAAGTTTCTATGATTAGTAGAGATACTGTTGGTTACTTTGATACTTGTTCAATGTTCTTAGATGTTGTGAAACCTGTTTCTTACTTTAAGAGCCAACGCAT
>CANFHJ010000012.1 GCA_947446605.1 Bacteroidota bacterium
GGGACTAAACAATTTTAAAAGGCTTTAGTGTTTTACACTGAAGCCTTTTTTTATGTCGGCACCACGCAAACCAACAGAGTCTATAAAATAATAAGAACTCGGAAATTGATCCCAACAAGAATTGGCATTTTTTGTAATAAATACCTCAAAGCCATCAATATTTCTTGCCTCTAATTGCTCATGCGGGTAAGGTTTCGGTTCGAACCAAGCGCTTGGCAAATCTTTTTGAAGTACTGCCTTGAAACTTAAAAACAATACCAAAGCCAAACCCAATAATGGAATAAATTTCTTTGGTGCTTCAAATGGAATTTTAGCTGAAAACAAATACAAAGCAAAGGCAATGGTGCTAAGCATATAACCAAACAGGAAGCGAGGATGCGGGCCATTTAAAAAAATAATAGTAAAGCTCAACAGCACAAAAGCCAATGGCCAAATAATCTCCTTCTTTTTATAAGAAAACAAAGCAACAAGTGGCGCACAACTGGCAAAACCAATTACCAATAAGCGGTTCAATATATCCAATTTACCAAACCAAATGGGCAACCATTCTCCTATGCCCATTTTTTGTGTGAGGTAAATATCTTGCCCAGAAACCTTGCCCCAACTATTTAAAACTATTTTATCAAATTCAAAGTAAAAAGCAGGCACTTTCCAATCCACAGCAAACAAATCTATTTGATTAAATGGATACAATAAATAACCACATAAAATTACATTTCCTATAAACCATGGCACCAGAAAAAGGAGACCTAACACAAATAATTTAGCAATAAATAACCATTGTTTGTGGCGCAATAAATGGATCAACCAAAGCAATGGCAACATTAAGAAAACAATGGCCGTGGCTTTTACCGTAACAATCCATAAAATAAAAAGCACCATTAGCAGCAAATAGCCCTTTCGCAAATCTATTTTGGCAGCAGCTAACAAATACAAATCAAGCAAAAGGTAAATCATACCTGTAACAATAATATCTGGCGTTACAGCGCCTACAAAGGCGGTTTTCAGCGACAATAAAATAAACGCTGCAAACAAAAAACGCATCCATTGCTGTGCCTTCGAAATGGGTTCGGCAAAAAACAAATAAGAAAACAAGCAAATAAAATAGAGGGCATTGCCCACATAAACAGATTTTACACCAAGGAAAGAAAAACCCCAAAAGGCTTGTAAATTAAACCACCAATTGTTGTTGGCCAATGGCCTGTTAAAATTACCCAAGCCCGGCAACAAGGGATATTTTTCTACCCATTGAATTGCCTGCAAATGGTAATCGGCAATATCGCCCATACCTGGTCGGCCAATGATGGCCAACAAAGCACCCAGTATCAAAAGGGAAAACACAAGAAGATTATTTTTAATAAACCCTATTAAGTTTAAGAATCCTTGTTTAGCATATTTAAAATTACTTACAAAAAAGAGCAGAAAAAAGAAGTGTAAGAATAAATCTACCTTGCTATAAAAGTGGTAAACCGCAATAATGGGACTCATTACAGCCAATCCAATAATTGGGTAAATAGCTGGATGTAAATCTAATTTTTTGCCTGTTTTAAATACCTTTTCCAATACAGGCCAAATAAAATTGCCCATAAAAAAACTAAGTACCAAAGCATAAGAAAGCAACAATAAACTAAGTAGCATGCGGTATAAAATAAAATGGCAATGTAAGAAATTTTGCGCCTAAACTAAGGACAAAAAAAAGCCACAAACATACCCTAAAGTACATTTGTGGCTTTCAATAATTTATTGAAACTATGCTTTAGCTTGCATTGCTATTAGCATGGCCGAACCAATTTCTGCTGGCGATTCAACAACGGTTATACCACACTCACGCATAATTGCCATCTTAGCTGCGGCTGTATCATCTTTACCACCAATGATTGCACCAGCATGGCCCATTCTGCGGCCCGGAGGCGCTGTTTGGCCAGCGATGAAACCAACTACTGGTTTTCTATTTCCATTTGCTTTGATCCAACGAGCAGCATCTGCTTCATAGCTTCCACCAATTTCACCAATCATAATAATGGCATCGGTTTCAGGATCATTCATTAACATTTCTACTGCATCTTTGGTAGGTGTTCCAATAATTGGATCGCCACCAATACCAATGGCAGTGCTAATACCTAAACCAGCTTTCACCACTTGGTCTGCCGCTTCGTAAGTTAATGTTCCAGATTTTGAAACAATACCAATACGACCTGCTTTGAACACAAAGCCTGGCATAATACCAACTTTAGCTTGACCTGGCGTAATAACACCTGGGCAGTTTGGTCCAATTAATACACAATCTCTAGATTTAATATATTCCTTAACTGGAATCATATCGGCAACTGGAATGCCTTCTGTAATACAAACAATTACTTTGATACCCGCATCTGCCGCTTCCATAATGGCATCGGCAGCAAAAGCTGGTGGCACAAAAATAATAGATACGTTAGCACCAACCGTGTTAACAGCATCTAAAACAGTGTTAAATACTGGTTTTTCCAAATGAGTTTGGCCACCTTTACCAGGTGTAACGCCTCCTACTAAATTGGTTCCGTATTCAATCATTTGTTGGGCATGAAAAGAGCCCTCACTACCGGTAAATCCTTGAACGATTACCTTTGAATTCTTATCTACTAATACTGACATAGCTTGATTTTTAAGCGAGGCAAATATGAACTATTTTTTTTGAAATATGATAGCCATTTCGTAATTATTTAATCGCCTACCCTACAATTACTTAGCAAATTAGCTGCTGGCAATTAATTGAACTTTAAAATTTTACTAGAACCCACTAGGCTTTAATTGCTCTTCTATCTTGCTGAGCAAAAGCGCTTTATTAATTGGCTTAGTTAAATAGTCATTCATTCCCACTTCAAAACATTTCTTCTTTTCCTGGGCATCATCATGCGCAGTAATTGCTATAATTGGAATGTTTTTATCTATTGAATAATCATCTTGTGTTCTAATTATACGAGTGGCCTCAATACCATCCATTATTGGCATTCTAATATTCATGAGCAGCAAATCATAGGAACGCTCTTTTAACATTTCTAAAGCGCGCTTTCCATTTTCTGCAATTTGGTAAGGATAAGCCTCCTTTTCTAAAATTTTAGCAAACAACCTTTGATTTAATTGGTTGCTTTCCACCACCAACAAATTAAATTTACTATGATCTAGTAAAACACCTTCCTGCTTGTTGGCAAAAATATTTTCATTGCTATCTATACTTTCAATTTCAACATTCAGAAAGAAACTGCTTCCAATTCCTTTATCCGAAACCAACTCCAGCTTGCCTTTCATTAAATCACATAATTCCTTTACGTTTTTTAATCCTACGCCAAAAGCATTTTCATTTAAACCAATTTGTGGGGCAGTTTTAAATAATTGTTTTATTTCTTTATCACTAAAACCAGCACCTTCATCCGAAACAACAACTTGAAGCTTACTTAATATTTTACCGTCTTTTTCTCTTGAACCAAGCTGTTTTACTTCAATTTTTACAACCCCTTTTTTGCAAGTTTTTACCGCATTGTTAAGTAGGTTTTGAATAATTATAAGAAGCTTTTGCCGGTCGGCATTTACCATTCTTGGCACGCCTGGAAATACCATTTGATTAAACAACAATCCTTTGTGTTTTGCTTGGTATGCATAAATTTTAAACAACTCCTCCAATGACTCTAATAAATCAAATGGCGAGCTTACAGGATAGGCTTCCTTTCTATCAATTTGCAAATGTGTAATGAGGTTATTCAGTAAAAACATTAACTCATCACTACTTAATTTAATATAAGTTAAATAATCTTTTAATTCACTAAAAGTCTTACTCTCAAGGGCAAGCTGACTCATGCCAACAATTCCATTTAAGGGCGTTCTTATCTCATGGTTTATTTGCTGCAGCATATTCCCTTTGGCTTTGCTACTCAACTCAAATTGTTTGGTTTTCTTTTTTAAATTCCAAGAAAAAACTACCAAGCCAGAAACAAGTAAAAGGAAAAATATAATTACAAATGTTGCTAGCAATAAAATATTTCTACGTTCAATAGCAAGCTGCTGTTCTAGGATTTTTAGTTGCTTAATTTCATTGTCTTTTTGCATCAATTTAAGCAGCTGTTCTTTACGTTCGTTCTCATATTGTGAGGCAACCAAACCGATTTCCATTTTTTTACCCTGACCCAAAATAGCTTGCTCGGCATTTTGCTTTAAACGTGTAAAAAATGCACTTTTATTTTTATCATTTAGCCGCAGGTGTAATTCAGCCAAGGCGCCATATAAATCTGTCACCTCAGACAATTTTGTATTTTGTTTGCTCACCTCATAACCAATATTGGCAAAATACAATGCAGAGTCGCTCTGATTCAATTTAAGAAAGGCTGCACTTAGGTTGGTACATGCCAGAATTAGCGCACGCGGCTCTTTATTTATTAAATCCAATTGATAGGCCTCACGTAAATAAGGCAATGCTTTTTTTGCTTGCTTCCTCGCCAAATAAACCAAACCAATATTATTCAAAGCAGAAGAAATATCTACCGAACTACTTTTCAAACGAAAAACTTCTAAAGCATTTGCATAATGATACAAAGCTTTTAAATCATAGCCTTTGTATTTGTAAATATTTGCCAAATTATTTTCAATTTCGGCAACTATTAATTCATCCTGACTTCCTTTATATAAATCCAATGAACGCTGATAATAAACCTCGGCCTGGTCTTGGTTTTTTAGATCCATATAAACCGAACCAATATTGTTATAGGTTCGAGCTGCCCTTGCAAAGTCGCCAATTTGCTCTGAAATTTTTACAGAAGCAATATAGTAACGCATGGTTTTACTATAATCACCTTGCATATAGGCCAAATTACCCAAACTGTGATAAGCAAAGGATACGGAATAGGGCTCCTTACATTTTAAAGCCAATGCTAATCCAGCTAAATATAAGCGCTTTGCTCCAACCAAATCGCCATGGTTCTTTAGCAAAATTCCAAGAATAATGGATGAAATTGCTTTACCCTTGCAATAATTTAACTTCGAAGAAATAGCATATGCTTGTCGTGCATAATTACCCGCTTTGGTAGTATCCATGCTGCGCACACAATTTGCCAAACCATTTAAAATATCTGCACGCTCCAATTCATTCGCAAAAGGCAAAATGCTTTCTAAGCTATCTTTTTCAGATTCTGATTGCGCCTTTGATTCATTTGTGAAAACACAAATAATTAAAAGAAATAATACAAATGGAATTTTTCTAAGGGCCTTCATCACAATAAACTTTCGCAACTAATTTAAATAAGTAAAATCAAATCTCAATTTTTTTGAATGATTTTTGTGCAAGATACCCGCAATTTTGAATTCAATCGGGTTTCCCTGATTTTTATATCAGTAAAATTATAAAGCCAAAGCCAAACTTGGGTCCCAAAAAAGATTTTTAAATTCCTTAACTTGGTCATTTTCAATTATAATTCCTTCTAATTCTAAGCGCGCTTGCATTTCACTTTCCGAACCAAAATGATGCTTTCCAGTTAATAAACCGTTTCTATTTACAACCCTATGTGCAGGCACAGGTGGAACCTGCTGATGAGCAGCATTCATAGCATATCCAACCATACGCGCTCCTGAAACTACCCCTAAATACTTGGCAATAGCGCCATAAGAACTTACCCTTCCCCTAGGTATTAAACGTGCTACCTCATATACGTCGTTAAAAAAGTCTTGCTGCTTATTTTGCATGAGAAGTGAGATGTATTTATTGAAATACAAATCAAATGTTATGTTTGACAAATGCAAACCACAATTAACCCACAAACTATTTTAAAAAAATATTTTGGCTTCGACCAATTTCGTCCCTTACAAGAAGAAATAATTGCAGGTGTAGTAAACCAAAAAGACAGTTTAGTGCTAATGCCTACAGGAGGCGGAAAATCTGTTTGCTTCCAATTGCCTGCTATCATGCTTCCCCATCTAACACTGGTTATTTCTCCACTTATTGCATTAATGAAAGACCAAGTGGAAGCCTTAAAAGCAAATGGCATTCAGGCAGATTTTTTAAATAGCACAATGGATGAGAACGACCAAGAAATACTCATTCAGAATGTTAGAAATGGAGAAGTTAAATTGTTATATCTATCACCAGAAAAACTTCTTACACTAATTCCATTTATTAAATCAAACATAAAAATTTCACTAATTGCCATTGATGAAGCACATTGTATAAGCCAATGGGGACACGACTTTAGACCAGAATACACCAAACTGGGATTACTAAAAGAAACTTGGCCAGAAATTCCAATTATTGCTTTAACGGCTACCGCAGATAAAATAACTAGAAAAGACATTGTCAAACAACTGAGCCTAGAAGATCCTAAAATTTATGTGGCAAGTTTTGATAGGCCGAACCTAAGTTTATCAGTAAGATTTGGTATAAAAAAGAAAAAGAAGCTGGAAGAGATTGCGGCTTTTATTCATGCTAAAAAAGATGAAAGCGGCATTATTTATTGCTTGAGTAGAAAATCTACAGAAGAAATGGCTGAGGAAATGAAAGGCTTTGGCATCTCTGCAGAATTTTACCATGCAGGTATGACCGCAAACGAAAGAAATAAAGTTCAAGACAATTTCATTAACGATAGAACCAAAGTAATTTGTGCCACCATTGCCTTTGGAATGGGCATCGATAAAAGTAATGTGCGCTTTGTAATACATAATAACCTTCCTAAAAACATGGAAGGCTATTACCAGGAAATAGGTAGAGCTGGAAGAGACGGCTTGCCTAGTGATGCACTATTATACTATAGCATTGGTGATGTGGTAATGCTGCGTAATTTTATTGAAGACAGTGGTCAAAAAGAATTAAACCACGAAAAACTAAATAGGATGCAGCAATATGCAGAAACGCCTATTTGCAGGCGTATTATTCTCCTTGCTTATTTTGGAGAAACACTTGAGCATGCATGTAATAACTGCGATGTATGCAAGCAACCAAGAAAAACATTTGATGGAACTTTATTGGCACAAAAAGCTTTATCGGCTTTGGCTCGAACCAATGAAAAAATTGGGGTAAATGTTTTGATAGATATTTTAAGAGGTTCGCACAGAAAAGAAATTATTGAAAATGGCTACAATACCATTAAAACCTTTGGAGCTGGCAAAGAATATAGCTTTCACGATTGGCAAAAATACATTCTACAAATGCTTAATTTGGGATTAATAGAAATTGCCTACGATGAAAATTTCAATTTAAAAATTACAAGTTTTGGAAAGGAATTGTTATTTGAAAATAAAAAAATTGCACTCGTACATAGCGATGACCTGGAGAAATTTGAAGCCAAGAAAAAACGAGAATTAAACCTTGATGATACCAAAGATTTAGAGGCAGAATTGTTTGACTACCTCCGCGGAATCAGAAGAGGTTTAGCAGAAAAAGAAAATGTTCCGGCATATGTTATTTTTAGTGATGCAACACTACAAGACCTATCTAAAAACAAGCCTGTGCAATTATCAGACCTACTTAAAATTGGTGGCATGGGCGAATACAAAATAAAAAAATACGGAAATACTTTTATCAAAGAAATCAAGCAATGGCTCAAACAAAATGATGTAAAAACGCCTAAAGTAGACACCTACTCAGAAACCTTTAAATTGCTGCAAGAAGGTTATGGCATTGAGGAAATTTCCCAAACCAGACAAATGCATGAAACTACTATTTATTCTCATATTGCGCATTTGTATACAAAAAATCAACTCGAAAATTTAGATGCTTATATAAATGATGCCGAATATAAATTGGTAAAGGCTGCTGTAAAAGAAACAGGAGAAAAAAAACAACTAACACCACTGCATACTTACCTCAATGAAGAAATTCCCTTTCATGTTATCCGTCTTTGTCTTGCCAAATTAAATAAGGAGGAAGAAGAAAATTAAAAATCTAAACTAAGGGAAACATAATATATTGGTTTGCTCGCAACTTCTCCATCTTGAATACCCCAAGCGGTATCAAAGCGAACAAAATAACCAAATAACTTAGAGCGCAAACCGCCGCCAAATCCTGCCACAATTGGATCGCGCACGTTTATAACTTTGGCTTTTATAGGGCCATTTTCAAAAACCTTCTGATTAAATGTGTTTTGGTCGCTATAAGGATTTGAACCCACCCAAGCTGTTCCCATATCAAAAAATGGAACCACTTGAAAATTATTTAAGAAATCGCTACGCAAAGTGCGGTTCAAAGCATATTGAAATAAAGGCACGCGGATTTCCATATTCATTAAAGCAAAGGAATTTCCATTTCTAATATTTTGTTCAAACCCACGTAAATTACAAGCCAAGGCCTGAAAAATATAATTCCTATCGCTTGCTGTAGCAATTTCATTGTTAAAGCGTGCAGGCAGCCAATTCTCAACACCTCCTAAGTAATAAACAACTCTTGCAGGACCAAAAGATGTATTTGCAGAAAAGCGCGTAGCCCAAATAATTTGTCTATGTATTTTCTGATAATGTCTAAAATCAAATCCCAAGGTATTGAGTTGTACATCCCAATTACTCATATTGCTGTAATGCTCGTAAAATACTTTAAACCGTGTGCCATTCCACAAATTCATTCCTTTTGGCACAGTATTGTCAAATACATATTCCAATTTACCACCCAACCAATTCGTAACTTTATCATTTGAATCCAAGGTAGGAATGTCGGAGGAACGAATTATATCTTTATCCTGCCTGTAAAAAGTTGCTATCCTAAAACTACTAACTGGACTAAATGGAATTTTCAAAATATAGCGCAATTCATGCGATAGGTTTTTATAACTTACCTGCTCGGGAGAGCCACCCAGCCTGCTTTGGCGGTAAAAAACAAATTTATGATCAAGCCTTTTCTTTAGTGTTTCTAAACTGGCAAAATAATCATATCCAGATAAATCAAATGCCACACGTAAGCCGCCTGTAATTCTGTAATCTTCAAACAAATCTATCATACCCAACTTAAACATCATGTTCATTCCTGGGTTAAACATTTGTTGTGCCGCTGGTGAAATAGGCTGGTAATAGGTATTAATAATGCTATTGTCGAGTTGGGTTACAACCTTATCAGTAAAAAACGTTACATCATAATAGCGCGGTGCATTTATCTTTAAGTTTTTATGATTCAACTGGTTTTCATTCGACTTGTTTACCAAGATAAAAGCAGGACGTTTAAAATCAGGCTCAGTAAAATCATTTACAAAAAAATACGCATTGGTATCAACGGGAACTTTCACTTCAGTTTGGGTAAGAACTTCATCGGGATTGCCTTTCGCACTTTTAAATTCAACTGGTCCGCTTACAAAAGGCTCCGTGGCATAGCCCGTTTTTAACCTGTACATATTAGGATAAGTTTCAACATGCTCAGATTCCGACTCCACATTTTTAATAATAGGAGATGAATGTATAGCGTATTTTCCCTTGTCTAAAACCAAATCATAAACCAACTTACCTTGCACAGAAATATCATGTGCCAAAATATTCTTTTTATAATTGGTTAAAGGATAAGTGTACACAATATCTTTCATGTGAACAAGGGTATCAATCTTCTCCACTTGCGCATCCAAAACAATATTTTTACCCTGATACACAAAAGCCCTACCAGACCAGGCAGGCGCATCCGTATAAGTCAAAGTATCATTGCTTCTTTGCAAACTATCCAAGTATTTAATATTTATTTCCGTATAATCATAAACCTCCTCAACCCTTGTAGCATAGCGGTTTCTCACACCATTGTATTCAGATAAATAAGCAAAATATTGACTGTTATAGTCTATAGGTTGTGTTTCATTAATAAATGGCGTATTGCTTAAACGTTTTAACTTTCTGTTATTGGTTTCTAAATCATATTGAAAAATATCAAAATTATTATCCTCGTCCAATTGCGTTTTAATACCAACACCCAAAGAATCTCTTTTGCGGTTCGAACCAAACAAAATTTTAGTTGAAAAATCTACAAACCGTGGATTGATATCATCGTAAAAATCGAAAGTAATTTGACGCTCTTTTCTTGTTGGAATATCATAGGTATACAAATCACTTTGCCCTTTTCTAATAGCAGCTAAAACAATTGTTCTGCCATTTTCACTAAAATCAAATCCTGTTATTTTATCAAACTTTAAAAAGCGAATAGTTTCTTCTTTTTTGTTCACCAAATCAACTGTGCGCATAAATACTTGCGCCTTTTTTTCATAAATATAGGCAAGCTTATCGCCGCCCGCTTGCCAAGCCAATAAGGGGAAAGAATGGTCAACAATCAATTGGTTATATTTTAAACCACCCTTAAAAATTCGCTTGGTTTTGCCTGTTTTCAAATCCATCAACCAAATCCTAAATTTTCCATTTTTATTAGAGGTAAAAGCCAAATAATTTCCTTTCGGGCTAGCTTTCATTTCAGGCAAAATATATGGGGCAATGCGTTTCTTAATTTTAAAACTATTGCTTGGAAAATCATCTAATAAACTAGCCTCCTTGGCATATAAATTTTGGTAAAAGGCCAAATAGTCTTTCTGAATGTCTCTAAACTCTAAATTGGTAACATACAAAAACGCACTCTCATAATTTCTGGTTAGTTTGGTAATGTATACCATGTTAGGTATTACATCTGATTCATATTTATCTGAAATGAATTTCCATAAAGAATGTCCTGCAAAAACTGGATCTTTTTGGCAAAGCCTATTGAACCTAAATTTCTTTTTGCTTTGCAAGGCATCTTTCATTTTATTATCCATGTCAACATCCCAAGACTGCGATAAATAAGAGGTTAGGCCCTGCACATACCACTGCGGTAAATTTAATAAGGCGGCATTTTGAATGCGCTCTTGCAAAGAACCACCATAAAGCAATTCGTTTAACAATACCAAGGCCAAGCCTTCTTTTATTTGTCGGGCTAAATCTGCATGGTCGCCATTAAAATAAACCAGCATACGGTTGTTTACCACATTGGTATATCCACCCGTATTCAAGGCAATTTCTTCTAAGCCAAAATTACTTTGTTTGTGGTCACTTAAAGTATTGTAACAAATTATTTCGATCCTACCACCCAAGCGGTGATCAAGAATTTTCTCCATGAGTGGCATGTTTGCCTCGGCGTATTTAATACAAAAAGTGGCAAGCTCTCTTCCACCTGAATAGTAAAATGCATCGTAGTTTTCGGTTCTTAAAAAACTCCAATCAAAACGCCCATATTGAATTCTATTTTGCCCAAAAGGCGTATTAATGCCTTGCGCTCTTAATTGCCCCATAGACAAAAAAGAAAGCAGAAAAAGCCAAAATCCTATTTTAGTTTGGGTTCGCATTAAATAAATTCTTACCAAATTTGCAGGAAAATCGCGAGATGCCGAAATAAATTTTAGTAAAAATTGAGTGAAAATAGAAAAAGTGTTTCCTAAACCATTTGGATTAGGCACTTTTGCACCATGTTACAGCTACAATCTTTTGTTTTCAATGATTTTCAAGAAAACACCTATGTAATTTGGGATGAAACCCTCCAATGCGCCATAATCGACCCAGGTTGCGCCAATGCTTCAGAGCAAAAAATGCTGACAGATTTTATTGCCTCTAAAGAGCTACAACCTACCTTATTGCTCAATACACACTGCCATATAGATCATATTCTAGGAAATATTTTTATTGCAGAAAAATACCAATTAGCACTTCATTTGCATGAGGGCGAATTATTCACCTATAAAGATACCGACAGATGGGCTGCCATGTTTGGATTACCTAAATTTGAAATCCCTGAAAAGCTTATTTTCATTGAAGAAAACCAAGAAATACAAATAGGTAATGCAATTTTATTTGTTTTGTTTACCCCAGGTCATTCCATTGCTTCCCTCAGTTTTTATGAGGCTCAATCTAACACCCTAATTGCCGGAGATGCCCTGTTTTATGAAAGTATTGGCCGAACCGACTTGCCAGGAGGAAACCAAGACCGCCTTTTTCAGAGCATTAAAAATGTAATTTTTGCGCTGCCAGATGAAACCAAAGTTTATTCCGGACATGGCCCAGTAACAAGCGTTGGGCACGAAAAGAATTTTAATCCATATGTTGGAATCTTAAGCTAATGCATTAAAAAAACATATTTTTGCTTTTCCATTTTTTTTTGAACCAAATTATATGAAAATTCTAAAAAATACCCTCTTTACCCTTACAGCAATAATTGTTTTATTGTTACTTATTTCTTTGGTATTACCCAATACAGTTAAAGTTGAACGCTCAATTGAAATTAAAGCCCAAAACAAGCAAGCCTTTAAACTGGTAAACAATTTAAAAGAATGGACCAAATGGAGCCCTTGGCATCAAATAGATACTAACGCACAATTAAATTATTCCGCTATCACAGAAGGTGCAGGCGCCTCTTTTACATGGAAAAGTAATAATCCACAAATGGGTGAAGGCTCATTACAAATAATTGAATCTTATTCAGACACGCTTATAAATGCGCTCATGCGCTTCAGAGAATCTGGTGTTGCCAATGTGAGCTTTAAATTTGAAACTTTAAATGAAGGTGGTAAAATTACCTGGAGCATTGAAAACAACAGCGACAAAATGCCCTTATTCTATAGGCCTTTTAGCAAATACTTTTTTTTAATGATGGACCAAATGGTAGGACCAGATTTTGAAAAGGGCTTAGCCAATATTAAAAAAATTATTGAAGCTACACCCCTCATTTATGTTGGTGAATTTGAAGCCGAAAAAAGAGATTTTATTGGCTTAAATTTTATAGGTATTCGCAATAAATTAAAAGGCGCAGAAATTGGTCCAAAATTGGGCGAATATTATGCAAGCCTTCAAGCCCAAATAAAAAGCCAAAATATGAAAGAAATTGGCGCACCATTTACCATCAATTATTCGGCCTTTGGAGATGTTTACGACATGCAAGCTGCCATTGCAACAGAAGAATTAATGACCGTTAGCGCACCTATGAAAGCAGCCCAATTGGCTCCAGGAAAATGGCTTGTAGTTAAGTATTACGGTAGCTATGATAAAATTAGCCCAATTTACCAAAAGGGTTTTGAATACTTGGCGCAAAATAATTTAAAACCAAGCGCAGCTCCTATGGAATTTTATTTGGTTGACCCAAAAATGGAAGCAGATACAAGCAAATGGTTAACAGAAGTTGTATTTCCCTATATAGAATAATTAAACAGTAAACTCCGCTGCTGTCCAATTGTTTTTGCTCACCTGATTTACCAATTTAAACCCTTGTTTCTCGGCAACCAATAGCAGATCGGGAAGGTCTGTATCATAAAAGCCACTGATAAACAAACAACCAGCTTCCTTCAATAAAGGTCTTAATCCTTCAAAACTGCTTAGTAGTATATTCTTATTAATATTGGCCAAAATAATATCATATGGCCCAATGGGTGCAACGCTTAAATCACCTTGCAAGAAGGAAATACCATTCACCTGATTGAGCGCCATGTTTTCAAAAATGTTTTCTGCTGCCCATAAGTCAATATCATTGGCAAAAACTTCCTGAGCACCTAATTTCATTGCCAATATGGCCAAAATTCCAGTTCCACTTCCATAATCAAAAACAGTCTTTCCCTTCATTTCCATATCCAACATTAAGCGCATAATGGTATAGGTAGTTTCATGATGCCCTGTGCCAAAAGATGTTTTAGGTTGAATTAAAAGTTCTAATGGAAAGGCAGGATCAGCTTCGTGAAAGGGCGCACGAATTCTTAATTGCCCAGCTATACATACAGGCTCAAAATTGCGCTCCCAATCTGCATTCCAATTTTGAGGAGCCACTAATTTTATTTGAAGCGCCCCACTAGGGATAGCATAATTTTCTAATAAAGCTCTCAAATTTTCCTCTTTAAAATCTACTGCTGGTAAGTAGGCTTCAAAACCCTTTTCGTTTTCAATAAAGCCTTCAAAGCCCAAATCGCCCATTTCGGCAATTAAAATGTCCATCAAATCTGATGGAACCTGAATATCACAAGAAATATAGTTTTGCATTGAAAATTAAAATACTATTTTGGTTTCAAAATACGAATCAAGGTGCGCACAAAAATACTTCTTATACTTCTATTTATTGGTGTGCAATTTCATTTGAAAGGCCAAAATTATCCTTTTGAACACCTTAATGAGGAGAATGGATTACAACAAATTAGTATTACATCCATTTACCAAGACCACAACAAGTACATGTGGATTGGCACACCAAACGGCTTATTAAGTTATGATGGCTTTGAGTTTGAACCTTATTATGAACCAGGCAAACAAAATAATTTTGACGGCGCAATTTTAGCAATTCAAGGAAATAGTTTCAAAATATGTTTCCTCACCAAGGAACAAATACACTATTTAAGTTTAAAGGATAAAAAAATTCATTCTTTTTTCTTTCCTCCAAATACCATTCAAAATCCCAGTAAAATTTGTTTTGTGAAAAACGATATTTTAATAGGCTCAAGCAATGGCTTGTGGCGCTATAATATTGAAAATAACAAATTCACCAATGAAGGGATTAAAGAACCAATAACAGATATTAAAACTCAATTTAATGGCAAAATTGTAATTAGCACTTCAGTTGGCTTTTTTCTGTATTACCCTTTCAATTACAAATTAATAGCCTGCAATTTTCGCCCCAATTATTTTATTACTAACTTAATTATTGAAGATCAAAATACAATTTCATGGATTGAAGCCGATAATAATTTTTATCACGGAAAACTTATTGGCAATACCATAACCATTGATAAAACAATTGCCCTATCTAAATTTTCAAAACCTAGTGCATTTGCGCTTTACAAAAAAAACTACATAATTGGAACGGGACAAGGTATACTCCTATTTGATAGTTTAGGGAACGAGTTTCAAATGCAGCATAGGGAAGAGGAATTTCAAAGTTTATCGCAAAATGAAGTTAACTGCTTATATATAGACCATGCAAATAACTTATGGGTGGGGACAAATTTTGGGGGTATCAACCTGCATCACCCGTACAGGTATAAATTTAATTTAATTGCGCCCTCTATTGCAACACAATATGCTAAATGTAAAGAAATTTTAAGTTTTGAAGAAACGCAAGACGGACAAATCCTTGTGCAAAACAAAGTAGGTGGAATTGGCATTTTTAATCCCCAAAACAAATCCCTCAGCAATTGGACAGCTGCTGGCTTTGCAGGCAATTGTCTAAAAGCTGAAACAGCAGATAAAAACAAATTTTTAATAGGTACATCCAATGGCCTTTATTGTTATAATTACTTAAATCACAGCATCACAAAAATCAATACAAAAAATAAAGTAAAAAATTTTGAAAGTGATATCAAATCAATTCTCCCATATAAAAACAATACCTATTGGATGGCAGGTGCCGATGGCTTCTTTTTATTTGACCGAACGCACAACCAAACAATAGAAAATTATACCATTGGAAACTCCAATCTAAGTACAGATAACATTCGCTTTCTCTATAGAAAAAACGAAAAAGAAATCTTTGCATGTACAGCGTTTGGATTAAATCTTTTCAATTGCGAGAACAAAGAAATTAAGCTTATCCCAATTATAAAAAACAAAAAGCAAACATTCATCTCTACCATTGCTGCAGATAAACAAGGCAATTTTTGGGTGGGTACTGGTGGCGAAGGAATCTATATTTTATTAAATAATGGTAAAATAAAAAACCTAAATACGGAAAATGGGCTTGGCAATAACATGATCTATTCCATGCAAATGGACTTAAACGGAGAAAATTGCTGGGTAAGCACCAATAAGGGCTTGTCTGTAATAAATACGAGTAATTTTGAGATAAAAAATCACCAAAAACATGATGGGGTGCAGGGAAGCGAATTTGTGGAAGCGGCCAGCTTAAAAACAAAAAGTGGCATGCTTTATTTTGGTGGTGTTTCTGGTTTCAATTTTTTTAATCCAAAACAAATTCCAATTGATACCAACGATTGTGAAATTCAAATCAAACACCTTTCTATTTTTAATGAACAAAAAGAATATGCCCCCTATTATAATATTCCAACTGAACAAAATTATATTTCATTTGAATTTACTGCTTTGGATTATTACCTCAGTGGGAAACATGATTTCTATTGCCAATTAGAGGGATTACAAACAGATTGGACCGAAATAGGGGAACGCAGATTTACAAGTTTTGCGCAATTAAGTCCTGGCGATTATATTTTTAGGGTTAAAGCAAAAAATCCAGATGGAAATATGAGTAAACATGAAGCTAAATTATACTTTAGCGTTTACCCCCCTTATTACCAATCTTGGTGGTTTAAATCTCTAAGTTTTTTACTCCTCATTTTTGTAATTTCTTTAATCGTTTATGCTAGAATTCAATTTGCTTTAAAAGAAGAAAAAGAACTTAGCGAAAAAAATAAAATGATTGCAGAGCTAGAGCTGAAGGCTCTTCGCGCACAAATGAACCCACATTTTATTTTTAATTCACTTAATTCCATTCAAGATTTTGTTTTAAACAATGAAGGTCAGCTAGCCGCAAAATACCTCAGTAAATTTGCTAAGTTAATTCGTATGATTTTAGATATTTCAGAATTAACTTATGTAAATATTCAGGCAAAAGTTGACTTCCTTAGCATATACCTCGAATTGGAATTATTGCGGCTAAACAATTCTTTCACTTACCATTTTGATATCGACCCAGAGATAGATACAAATGCACTCATTCCTACGCTAATCATACAACCCCATATTGAAAATGCTATTTGGCACGGACTACAATTTAAAAAGGGTGGAAAACAACTAAAAATTCAATTGAAAAAATTGGATGAAAAGCTCCTACAAGTTAGCATTGAAGACAATGGAATTGGGCGTGCGGCGGCTATGGAGATAAAGAAAAATAAGCTGAATTTGCACCACTCAAAAGGCGCACAAAATACCGAAGACCGTTTGGCTACCCTTCAAAAATTATTTGGGTCGAAACCAAAAATTGAAATCATTGATTTGTATGATGAAAATAAAGTAGCTTGCGGAACAAAAATTATAATGCAAATTCCTATCATTAATGCCTAAAGATTTTAAAATATTAATTGTTGAGGACGAGGCCAGAGGGAGAAATGCCCTTAAAGCTATGCTCAAACCTATTGAGGAAATTAGTTTAATAGGTGAGGCAGAAAATGTTGACCAAGCATTAGCAATCATTGAAAAAGAAAACCCAGACCTTGTGCTTTTAGATGTTGAAATGCCATTTAAAAATGGATTCGATTTACTTGCCGCAATTCCTAATAGAACCTTTGATGTTATTTTTACCACGGCCTATGATTCCTATGCCATTAAAGCCATAAAATTCAGTGCAATAGACTACCTCTTAAAACCAATCGATCCAGATGAACTGAAATCATCGATAGAAAAAACTATCGAAAAACGTAAAGCCTTAATGTACAGGCCTCAAGACCAAATAAATAATTTGCTCAACAACCTTAAAACAACAAATAAGCAAAATTTTAAATTATCTTTGCCTACGTCTGAAGGGTCGGTATTTATTCCCATAGAAGAAATTACACGTTGTGAAAGCGATGCAAACTATACTTGGTTTCATATTGCTTCAGAACCGAAACCAATTTTGGTTTCAAAGACCTTAAAAGACTACGAAAATTTGCTATTGGATTATGGATTTTGTAGGGTGCATCATTCGCATTTGATCAACCTCAAATACATAACAAAGTATATTAAAGGAGAAGGAGGAGTTGTTGTGATGAAGGATGGAGCAGAAGTTGAAGTATCTCGGAGAAAACGCGAAGTATTTCAAAAATCACTTGAAAAGTATGCCCAAATAATTTAAGGTATACCAATTAAACATCCAAACCAACCACTTATTTGTTTAGTGTTTTCTGTAAGAAAAAAATTTGCATCTTTGATTCACTTGCTACTTGTAGCAGTTAATTATTGAAAAAATTTAACCCTGCTGAGGCCTAAAAACTCCCCGTCCCTAAAGATCTTGCTACAGGTTCCCTGTAGCTTGAGTAAAGGTTGGACCGGGGCCGCGTAAGCGGCCTTTGGTTCTTTAAAAAATTACTGATTTGCACTAAAAAAGCCACCTTGACCCCTCAAAGTGGCTTTCTTATTTCAAGTGCCCTCGTAATTTAGTATGGCTTTTTCCTATTACTAATTTGAAACAGTGCCGCCATATAAAGCTGCGCGTTGCTCCTTTACACGCTCATCAGCTAAAAATTCATCATAAGTCATGCGCTTGTCTATTATTCCATTAGGAGAAAGCTCTATAATTCTATTGGCTATACTTTGCACAAACGTATGGTCATGAGAAGTGAAAATGGCATTGTGCTTCCAATCACTCAATGCATTGTTAAATGCTGTAATTGATTCCAAATCCAAGTGATTGGTAGGTTCGTCCAATAACAAACAATTGGCATTGGTAAGCATCATTCTAGATGTCATACAACGCACCTTCTCCCCTCCCGACAATACATTACACATTTTAAACACTTCCTCACCACTAAACAACATCTTTCCCAAAAAACCACGGATATATGTTTCATCTTTATCAGTAGAATACTGTCTTAACCAATCTATCAAATTATTATCTCCCTCAAAATACTTGGAGTTTTCATTTGGCAAATAGGAAGTAGTAATGGTTTGACCCCACAAAAATTCACCTGCATCTGGCTTTTCATTCCCCATTAATACTTCAAAAAAAGTAGAAATAGCATTGTGGTCCTTACATAAAATTGCAACCTTATCACCCTTATCCAGTGCAAAGGAAACATCCTTAAATAAATAGGCTCCGTCGTTGTTCTTTTTACCCAAACCCTCCACACGTATTATTTGATCGCCACAATCGCGCTCGGCCCTAAAAATAATACCAGGGTATTTACGGGTAGATGCTTTTATTTCATCAACCACCAATTTCTCTAATAATTTCTTTCTACTAGTAGCCTGACGAGATTTAGAAGCATTGGCACTAAAGCGCTCAATAAACTCTTGTAATTCCTTCCGCTTATCTTCCACCTTCTTGTTTTGGTCGCCCTTTTGGCGCAATGCCAATTGACTACTCTCATACCAGAAGGTATAATTACCTGTATACAATTGAATTTTACTGAAATCTATATCTGCAATATGCGTACATACCGCATCTAAAAAGTGCCTATCATGGGAAACTACAATAACTGTATTTTGAAAATCCGCAAGGAAGTTCTCTAACCATGTAATGGTTTCAACATCCAAGTCATTGGTAGGCTCATCTAATAACAACACATCTGGATTGCCAAATAATGCTTGCGCCAATAATACCCTTACCTTCTCCTTACCGTTTAAATCTTTTAATAATACCTGGTGCTGTGCTTCCTTAATACCCAAGTCGCTTAATAAATTAGCAGCATCACTATCCGCATTCCAGCCTTCCATATCTGCAAACATTCCTTCTAATTCAGCCGCACGGTGCCCATCTGCATCACTAAAATCTGGTTTCAAATAAATGGCATCCTTCTCTTCCATTATTTCCCATAATTTACGGTTGCCCATAATTACAGTTTGTAATACAGGAAACTCATCAAACTCAAAGTGATTTTGCTTCAAAACGCTCATACGCTCGCCTGGCGACATTGAAACGCTACCAGTGGTGGCATCTATTTCACCTGAGAGTATTTTAAGCAAAGTAGTTTTACCAGCGCCGTTGGCACCAATTACGCCATAACAATTTCCGGGAGAAAACTTAACGTTAACTTCCTCAAACAAAACACGTTTGCCATAACGCAAACTCAAATTAGCTACTGAAATCATAGAAAAATTTAAAGGGCTGCAAAGTTAACCTAAATAATTGTTAATCTTCCGAATTTCAATGGAAAGCCTTTATTAAACCCAAAATATTCAGTTTATGCATTAACATTTGCATTTTTTGCAAAAATATTTTTGTAAAATTTTCAAAAAATCGATTTTTATTGACTTTTTTTAGGGATAAATGGCATTTTTTTAGGGGTAAATGGCAAAATAGTTGCAAGGAAAAACTTGCCATTATTGAAATTTTTGAGGATAGTTTTTACGCAATTTTTGAAGCAAAAAAAACGGGGTCAGTTGCCTGAACCCCGCTTTAGCCTATGAAACAAATTGCACATCTACCCCTAGGTGCAATTATCTTTTATAACAGCAGAAGTAAAAAATTACTCCGTTTTGTTGTTAATTTCTTGGTGCAAGATACAAGATTTTAATTAATTTAAAAACTAAGCCAAACAGGCAATAAACAAAAGGGCAGAACAAGTATTTGTTCCGCCCTTTTTTAATGCAAATTTAAAACCAAAATCTATTTTCAATCCATTTAATCACTAATGCTTCTTAACCAGAGGAACACCAAATTTTATTTTTATATTATTTGATATTAATAACATCACTGGTACCAAAATCAATGTTAAGAAGGTGGCAAAGCTTAATCCAAATATCATTGTCCAGCTCAGTGGACCCCAGAAGGCCACATTATCTCCGCCAAAATGGATATGCGGGTTTAATTCACCAAACAAGGAAACGAAGTCAATATTTAAACCAACAGCCAATGGAATTAATCCTAAAATGGTTGCAGAGGCTGTTAAGATAACTGGTGTCATACGTGTTTTGCCAGCTTCTATAATGGCATCTTTATAGTTCATCCCCTGCTCCATAAGCAAGTCCGTAAACTCTACCAATAAAATTCCATTCCTCACCACAATACCTGCTAAGGCTATAACTCCTATACCTGTCATAACTATTGAGATACTCATATTAAAAATAGACAAGCCCAATAATACACCAATGATACTGAAGAAGATTTCTACGAAAATGATCAATGGCTTAGAAATTGAATTAAACTGTGTAACCAAAATTAAAAAGATCAATCCAAATGAAATTAACATGGCTTTTCCTAAAAAGGCCCCAGTTTCTTTTTGCTTCTCTTGCTCACCCGTCATGCTCACATTTACATCTGCTGGCAATTGGTAATTTTTAACCGCCTTTTGAATTTTAGCTACTATTTCATTGGCATTGTAACCGCTTAATACATTTGAAGATAAAGTAACTAAGCGTTTTTGGTTCTTACGTTTTATACCACCAAAGGTATTGCCATAAGATACTTTAGCTAAAGAAGACAATGGTACCTGACGAATTTGTCCTCCCATATTCATATCTCTATAGGTAATTTTCAAATTCATTAAAGCATTGATATTATTTCTTTGGTCAAAAGCATAACGCAATTGAATTGGATAATCATCTTTAGAATCTTTGAATTTTGAAACCTCAGTTCCAAAAATAGCATCACGCAATTCCTTGCCAATTACTGCTGTAGAAATTCCTTCTCTATTTGCCCTTTCACGGTCAATTTCTATAACAATTTCAGGCTTATTGGTTTGCATATCAGATTTCAATTCCTCAATTCCAGGTATGGCCAATGAATCCAAATAACGCTTCAAATCTTTAGAAACTATGGTTAATTGATCAAACTCATCTGCGGTAATTTCAATATTAATTGGCTTACCAGTTGGCGGGCCACCTTGTTCTTGTTCTACTGTTATTTCTGCACCTGGAATCCCTTTTACCGCCGCTCTAATTTTATCTAAGAATTCAATGGTAGAGGCTCCATTACGTTTTCCAAAAGGAACAAATGCAACAGTAACTTTTCCCAAATGCGGACTGGTACTAAAATCAAAACTGCTTGGATTATTTGCACCAATAGCCACATTGGAAATAATAGATTCAACAATAGGATTTGAATCACCTACTACAGCATAAATTCTATCTTCAATAATATGCGTAATAGAATCTGTATAAATTTGATCGGTTCCAATTGGCAAAGAGATATAAGTGTATACAAAATTAGGATCACTCTTAGGGAAAAATACAACCTTAGGACTTCTTACACTTGTTAATCCAATAGAGAAAAAGAACAAAGCCACTGTTCCAGCTAAAAACCATTGCGGTCTATTACCTTGAAGCACCCATATTAAGACTTTTTTATAACGCTCTTGAAAATTAGGCCATGCTTTATTTTGGAAGGTTTCAATTACCCCATGCATTACAAATCGGTTCAAACAATACAAGCCGTAAAGCGTCAATACAAAATTTCCTAATCCCCAATTTTTAGCCAAGTAAGAAACCAAAACAATTACACCAAAAACAACAGAGGTAATTTTAAAGCCCTTAGTAATTTTCCTTTTATCCTCACCTTCATGATGCGGCTTCATAAAATCTACCGCAAATACAGGGTTAATAATATAAGCAACTACCAAAGAGGCCAATAGGGTTACAATTAAGGTAATAGGCAAATAGAACATAAACTTGCCAATTACACCTTGCCAAAATGCCAATGGAATAAAGGGTGCTAAGGTGGTTAATGTACCAGATAATACTGGCATAAAGATTTCGCCTGCAGCCATTTTTGCGGCTTTCACAATTGGCACCTTTCCATGGTCGAAAATACGGTGCGTATTTTCAATTACCACAATTGCATCATCTACTACAATACCTAATGCCAACAGGAACGAAAACAATACAATCATGTTTAAAGTAAACCCAATGGTTGGCATTATTAAAAACGCAACAAACATAGATAGTGGAACAGACATGGCCACAAAAATGGCATTGGTAGTTCCCATAAAAAACATGAGAATAATAGTTACCAAAATAAAACCAATAATGATGGTATTGATCAAATCGTCCAAAGTAACTTTGGTTTTATTTGATTGGTCACCTGTAATAGTAACTTTTAAACCTTGTGGAAAATGGTTTTCTTCCATTTCTTTTGCAACTTCTTTGATTTTATCAGAAGCATCAATCAAATTCATCCCACTTTTCTTTATCACATTTAAAGTAACAACATTGTCGTGATCCAAACGCGCATAACTTTCTTTTTCTTTAAAGCCATCCGTAATTTTAGCAATGTCTTTTAAGTAAATAGTAGCGCCACTTCCAGACCTAATAATGATATCGCCAATTTTACTGGCATCGGTGTATTGACCAATTACATTAATGGAACGTTTTAATCCGTCCATTTTAATCTGACCGCCAGAGATGGTCATGTTTTCATACTTCACAGCTGTTTCAATATCACGCATGGTAACATCTGCTGCTTGCATTTTGTACATGTCAACATCAATTTGAATTTCCTTGTCAAGTGCACCCACAATATCGCAACGGGTAATTTCTTTTAATCCCTCAATTTTGTCTTTCAAATCGTCTGCATAGTCTTTCAATTTATCCAAAGGATAATCACCAGATAAATGCACATTCATAATTGGCATTTGTGAAACATCAATATCAATAACTTCAGGCTCACGCGTTAAATCATTTGGCAAATCCTTGCGGGCTTTGTCTACTGCATCTTTTACACGTTGCTTGGCAATTGGCACATCCACATCTGTATTAAACTCAATATTGATCATGGAGAAATCTTGGATAGAAGAACTGTTTACCTGTTTAACACCATTGATAGACTTTACTTGTTTTTCAATGTGTTTAGTAACTAAGTTTTCCATATCCTTTGGAGATGTTCCTGCATAAATTGTATTCACCAAAATTTGTGGAAATACAACTTCAGGAAAATTCTCTTTAGGCAAACTATTATAACTCATTAAACCAGCAAGGGTAATAATGATAGTCATAATATATACACTGGTTTTATTATTTATAGCCCAGCTCGAAGGTTTAAATTCTTTTATTTTATCAAGCATCTTTTTATTGATTAAGATTAAAAACTATTGATTAGTATTTAATCAATTCGTTGTCGTTTAAATCTTGGTAACCAGTTGTTATCAATTGCTCACCAGCAGTTAAACCTGATAGAATTTCGGCTTTATCTTGGTAAATTTTCCCAACTTTCACCTCTTTTTTCATGGCTACTGTTTTGCCATTTTGCAATTCGGCAACAACCACAAATGTGCCTGATTCAGTTTTTTGAATGGTATTAATTGGAACTACAATTGCTACTTTATTTTGGTAATCTCTTACTTTAAATACACAAATCATATTTGGTATAAAATTCTTCTCAGATGGCAATCTAGATTCAATAGTAAAGGTGCGGTTCATTTGGCTAATTACTTTAGAAGTAAAAGAAATAGTTGAACTCACTTCTCTGTTTTCTAAATCAGGGAAAAGTAAACGAACCTGGTTGCCTTCTTGAATTTGACTTGCATAAGTTTCGGCTACATCTGCTTTTGCTTTTAATTCATTTGAATTAACAATGCGGAAGCAAGGTATACCAGGGGCAATGTTCTGACCCAATTTCACAAACACCTCATCAATGGTTCCATTGATTGGAGATTTAATTCTATACATATCCAAATTTTCATTTAAAGCAGCTAATTTTTGCTCCAATGATTCTTTGGTATTTTTAGCGCTTAAATATTGAATTTCGGTTCCAACTTGTTTTTCCCAAAGTGCTTTTTGCTTGTTAAAAACATCCGTAGCAAATTTAAGATTGGTGCGCAAATCGTCTAATTGACGTTTTACTATTTCTCCATCTAATTCTGCCAAAACCTGACCTTTTTTAACCTGCGCGCCTGTTTTAACAAATACATTAATAACAGGACCCATTGCACGCGCACTGATGGTGGTATTTTCATCGCCATCAACTCTACCTTGCACATCTATATAATGCTCAAAATTAGCAACAGCAATAGGCGTTACAGCTACATACTTAACTTTTTCTTTGCTCTTACTAGAAGTATCTCCTAATGCCAAAATCTCTTCTTCCAAGGTTTTAATTTGTGAGCTCAAATCAGCTTGTTTGCTTTTTAATTTTTCTACTTGTTCTTTTTTCTTTTCAATAGAATTTCCACTCCCACAAGAAGCTACCATGCCTATTCCTACAAGCAGTAACAATACATTTATTATTCTTTTCATATACTTTATTTTTCTTTTTATTATTTAATCTGACCCAAAGCTTTTTTCAATTCCATTTCAGCAACAAAATAGTCGTAAACAGTAGTCAACAAATTAGTTCGGGCATTTTCCAAATCTGTTTGAGCGGTTGTTAACTCTAGGCTCGAACCAACACCATTTTTGTATTTAATTTCCATTTTATTGTATATATCCTGCGCCAATTTGAGGTTTCCTCTTTGAATTTCTAATTGTTGGCTAGCCCTTAAATAACTTGAACGCGATTGATATACTTGTTGGTTTATTACGTTTTCAAAATTCTTAAGATCATTTTCAGTTTTTGTAATACTAATTGTAGCCTGTTGTGTTTGTGCGAGTTTTCTAAAACCATCAAAAATTGGAAGGTTCATGCTTACACCTAGCATTGTTCCTGGATAAAATTTATTGTATAAATTTCCTAAATTATCACCAAAAGCGTTTTCATTATGTGTTGCAAACGCATAGAAGCCTGGAAGGTATCCAACATTGTAGCGCTTCTTATCCAATTTGTTTAACGACAATTGTTGGTTCAACATTTTGTATTCAATTCTATTGTTGAAATTTACCGCTTCTGCTGCAATGATGGCGGCCTTAGAGCTTTCATACAATTGCTCTAAACCATCTGTTAGCACAATGCTATCTGCTACATTTAAACCCATTTGTAGTTTTAAAACCATTTGGGCAATTGCCTTTTGATCATGCATTTTATCCTTTTGCAAAGTGAGGTTCGACAATTGCAGGGTTAAGCGCTCAACATCTACTTTTTCCGAAAAACCATTTTTGAAAAATTGCTCCACATCTGATTTCGTTTTTTGCAAACTCTCTATGTTTTTTGCCATCATATTTTCATTGGCTTCTAATAGAAGAACCAAATAATAGGCTTTTGAAACATTTACTTCTGCTTCAATTTCGGAACGGGTAAGGTTCAATTGCGATAGGTTCACAAATTCCTTAGAAGCTTTCACCCCCAAGAAAAATGTTCCATCAAAAATGAGTTGATTGGCACTAACTGTAATTCCGCTTGTAAAAGGACGGGCAAAAGACAAGGTTAAATAATCTGGACCAGAGCCCATTGCCTGTTTCAAGAAATTAGGAATTACTTGCTGACCAATTTGAGCATTATTTATAATATTGGCAGTTCCAGTAATTTGCGGCAAGCCCATTGCAAAAATTTCATTTACTTTTTTCTGGCTCGACAATACATCCAATTTGTTGTTTTTAAGCGTGTAGTTGTTCTTTTTAGCATAAGCAACCGCATCTTTTAAGGAGAAGTTTTGCGCTTGATTTTGTTGCGCCATACCAACTTGAAACACAAGCAGCATAACTACAAACAAAACGCTTTTTCTATTATTCATATATTCTATTTAATTATTTATTATTTGGGTATAAACTACTTTTCATAAGCAACTTCATGCCTTTATCTGTGCAAATGGAGCGCAAATGGTAGCGCATCATTTCGGCATGAACACTTTTAAGGTCAACATCTGCATTTGCATAATTATCTGGATTTAACATAAAATCTACGAGGCTAATGTAAAACCTTGCTGTTAAGTTTTCATCAATTCCTGCATGGTAAAAACCCATTTCCTTACCTCTAATGATGTTCTCTAATACCTGCTTATAAACAAATTCCATCCTAAATAGATTTAATTTATCCCAAGTTGGCTTAAAGTATTTTCTTAAATCAAACAATATACTTTGATTGATTTGTTTCTTAACATCGCTAAATGATTCTGTAATCATGAGCATGTACGCAACAGGATTAGTTTCCTGGTGGTTAATAGCCAAACAAGCATTCTCCTCTGCATGAATATGATTCATCACAGCATGGTCAACCAAACTTGGCTTGTCCTCAAAAAACTGATAGAGCGTTTTCTTCGAAATCCCTAATTCGCGGGCAATATCATCCATAGTGATACTCTTAAACCCGAATTTGAGAAACAATGCCCCAGCTCCATTTAAAATCTTACTTTTCACTTCTTCCGACATGTTTCCTGTTTTTTTGCGGTGCAAAGCTAAGTCAAAAAAACACCATGGAAACTTTTTTTGCATTTAAAGTTTCCATGGTTTCATAAGTTTCTGAAAATGAGCATTAATTTTTGTGCGTAAAAAGGTTTGGTTCGACCCGACCGATATGCTAATTTTACCCCCCGAATGGATAACAAACCTTATTTAATTGGAATTTCTGGCGGAAGTGCAAGTGGTAAGACCTCCTTTTTAAATGCATTAAAAGAGCGTTTCTCACCCGAACAATTGTGCATTGTTTCGCAAGACAACTACTACAAACTTGCATTTGAACACCAGCGCGACGAAAACGGCCATATCAATTTTGATTTGCCAGAATGTGTAGATTTAGACGCCTTTGCAGAGGATCTTTCTAAGCTGCACAAAGGAGAAACTATATATAGACACGAATACCGCTTTCAGCACGAAAACCAGCAGGGTAACCTTTTGCAATTTAATCCTGCACCAATTATAGTATGTGAAGGATTATTTATCTTTTATTACGAACGCATCTTTAAGCAATTTGATTTAAAGATATTTGTTAGCGCAGAGGAAGAAATAGCCCTAGAAAGGCGTATAAAAAGGGATGTAGCCGAAAGAAATATCAGTGAAGAATTTGTGTTATACCAATGGAAGAACCATGTTTTACCTTCCTACAGGAAATTCTTATTGCCTTTTATGGCACAAGCAGATTTAATAGTAAACAACAATACCCACTTTGATAATAGCCTACAAGTAATCTCAGATTTTTTGTGGCAAAAGCAAGATAAAACTAACCGCTAATTGGCTGCGTAGCCATTACAATTCTTATCTTTAGCTTGGTACCCGTTGCCAAAACATCTACCAAATCTTGTATGGTTAAAGTGGCATCCATGCGCAAAACAATGCTCATATCTGGCTTGTCTTTTACCAATTTTGAAATGGCATTTTCTAAATCTACGGGAACAATGAGTTTATCTTCTAAATAATACTCTTTGTCTTTGGTAATAGTAAGATTTACTTGCTGCTTTACCACACCCTGCGAAGGGGTAGATTTTGGCAATAAAACCTTAATTACACTTGGATTGGCAAGCGTTGAGATGATTAAGAAAAACAGCAGCAGAAAAAACATAATATCGTTTAAAGAAGAGGTTGCCACCTCGGCTTCAAAACGTTTTTTTCTTCTAAAATTCATACTATTTGTTCTTTACTAGCTTTCTAAAATATCAATAAAATCAACTGCAGTTGCTTGCATTTTATGGTTAAAGCGATCAATGCGGCTATTTAATAAATGGTAACCTGTATAGGCCAAAACTCCTACAATTAAACCCGCGCCTGAAGTAATCATTTTAACATACAAACCACCCGCAATTACATCAATAGAAATATTGTTGCTTTGGGCAATATCATAAAAGATTTTAATGATTCCAGAAATGGTTCCAATGAAACCTAACATGGGCGCTATACCAGCTGTTAAACCTAAGAAACTCATGTTTTTTTCAAGCTTGTCCATTTCTAAACCAGCAGAGCTTTCCATGGCACTTTCAATGTCTTTTATAGGTTTACCAATACGGTTTATTCCTTTTTCAATTACCCTGCTAATGGGTGTGTTAATTCTTTGGCAATATGCTTTTGCAGCTTTGATATCGCCTTTGCCCAACAAATCTTTCATATTGGCCATGAAATTATTTTCGAGCTTAAATGCATTGTTGATATAAACAAAGCGCTCTATAATAAAATAAATACTTAGGATAGATAACAATCCTATGGGAATCATTATAACTCCACCTTTAAAAATTAATTCAAATAAACTTAAACCTTGGTTTTCCATAAAAATACCTGCTTATTGCGCTAACGAAACTAAATTTCTATCCACTAATTTGACGTTTCACTTACCCACAGATTGTATAAATGAAGGGGTCAAATTCAAAAAAAATGGTCAAATAAAGGCAAATGCACTGATTATCAGTATTTTTATTGTTTTTTGCATTTCGTGCCTACACCCCTTATATTTGCCAGCCTTTGAATATTTATTGCGGTTCGAACCAAAACCGTCAAATTCCAATAATTTTCGAAGGGAACATTATTAAAATTAGAATCAGATATATACAATGAAAAGTAAAGGAGCCGTTAAGTTTTTCGCAATCGCTTTGGTACTGGTAAGCATCTTCCAGTTATCATTCACATGGAAAACTTACATGATTGAAAAGGATGCAAAAACATTTGCCAATGGCAATGCAGAATTAGAACGCAGTTACCTAGATTCCGTTTCGCGGTTACAGGTATACAATTTCTTAGGGTTGAAAAAATTTACCTACCTACAATGTAAAGAAAGAGAACTTAATTTAGGTCTCGATTTACAAGGTGGTATGAACGTAACCCTGGAAGTTTCGCTTGCAGACCTAGTTCGTGGTTTGTCAAACAACAACCAAGATCCTAAGTTTAACCAAGCAATTGAAATGGCGCGCGAGCGCATGAAAACAAGCCAAAAGGATTTTGTAACTTTATTTGGTGAAGCTTTTAAAGAAGTTGCACCAGAAGCAAGGTTATCTGCCATTTTTGTTAATCCAAGCAACCGCGAACGTATTAAATTAACTTCAACCAATGAAGAAATAATGAAATACATTCACGAAGAAGCAACGCAAGCAATTGATCGTTCATTCCAAATCTTACGTGCTCGTATTGATAAATTTGGTGTAACCCAACCAAACATTCAAAAATTAGAAGGTAGTGGAAGAATCTTGGTAGAATTGCCAGGTGTAGATAATCCTGCACGTGTACGTAAACTCCTACAAGGTTCTGCTAAACTTGAGTTCTACGAAACTTTTGACAACCCAGAAGCTTTCAAATATTTAAGTACTGCAAATGATGTATTGAAAAAATCAAACTTGCTAAACAAAAACCAAGTTGATACTGCCAAAGCAGATACTGCAGCCGCTTCAAGCTCTAGTGCTTTAGCCGGTATTGGCAGCAAAACAGCTGCAGTTGATTCTACTAAGAAAGATACCGCAGCTAAATCTGCAGAAAAATCTTACGAAGAATTTGCCAAAGAAAATCCATTATTTGCCTTCTTGCATCCTTATGCAGATGATAAAGGTATGCTAATTGAAAAAGGTTCTACCTGTGGTACCGCTTTGGTAAAAGATACTGCTAAAATCAATACGCTATTAAACCGTCCTGAAGTAAAAATTGCATTGCCTGGTAATATCAAATTTGCTTGGGAATACAAAGGAATTGGTGAAAACCAAGAAGGTGTTATTTTACACGCTTTAAAAACATCTAGAGATGGTTCACCCTCTTTAACCGGTGATAAAGTTACAGACGCTAAAAGAGATATCTCTCAAACTGGTGGTGTAGAAGTTTCAATGACCATGAATGGCGAAGGTGCTAAAGTTTGGAAAAACTTAACCCGCAACAATATCGGTCATTCAGTAGCCATTGTTTTGGATGATGTAGTTTACTCTTCTCCAAATGTACAAAGTGAAATTCCTAATGGTCGCTCAAACATCACTGGTAGCTTTACCAATGAAGAAGCAGGTGACTTAGCAAACATCCTTAAAAGTGGTAAACTACCTGCTCCTACGCGTATTGTTGAAGAAGCTGTGGTTGGACCAACTTTGGGAGCGGAAGCTATTAGCTCTGGTTTATGGAGTATGATTATTGCAACTGTTGTTATCCTTATTTTCATGGTGGTTTATTATAACAACTCTGGATATGTGGCAGATTTTGCGGTATTAATTAACGTATTCTTTATTATAGGTGTGCTGGCAAGTTTAGGGGCAGCCCTCACGCTTCCTGGTATTGCAGGTATTGTTTTAACCATAGGTATGGCGGTAGATGCCAACGTATTGATTAACGAAAGGGTGAAAGATGAATTAGGAAATGCCCGTAGTTTAAAAAATGCCATTACCGATGGATACCAACATGCCGCCTCTTCAATTATTGATTCAAACTTAACAACCTTATTAGCTGGTTTTGTATTGTACATTTTTGGTACAGGTCCGGTTCAAGGTTTTGCTATCACTTTAATTATCGGTATTATCTCATCTATGTTTACAGCAGTATTGTTAACGCGTGTAATCACAGAATGGCAAATAGACAAAGGTACCATTGTTAAATACTCTCGCTCATTCTCAGAAAAAGCATTCCAAAATTTAAACTTCGACTTTGTAAAAAATCGTTTCAAATTCTATGCTTTCTCTGGTATTATCATTGGATTTGGTATTGTTTCTATGTTTACCAAAGGATTTACCTTAGGGGTAGATTTTAAAGGTGGTTGGACATACATTGTACAATTAGACCAAACTCAAAAATTAGGTAACGACCAAGTGCGTGAAGGCTTAACAGCTGCTTTTGGTGGTGCTCCTGAGGTTAAAACTGTAGGTTCAGACAATAAATTTAAAGTAACTACTACTTATTTAATTGACGACCAAACTGCAGAAGCTTCAGAAAAAGTTGAAAGCAAAATGAAAGAAGGTTTCAACGGAATGAATTTGAAATATGAAATTTTAAGTTCAAACAAAGTTGGTCCTACCATTGCAAACGATATTAAGGTAGCATCGCTTTGGGCTACTATTATTGCCTTGCTTGGAATTGGTTTATACGTTTTGGTTCGTTTCAAAAAATGGCAATATGCATTAGGTGCTACCATTGCATTGGCGCATGACGTGTTAATGATGATGGGTTTCTACTCTATATTTGATGGTATCTTACCATTTACCATGGAGGTTGACCAGAACTTTATTGCAGCTGTTCTTACCATCATTGGTTTCTCTATTAATGACACGGTAGTTGTGTTTGACCGTATTCGTGAGTTCTTAGGAACCCACCACCACGAAACCAACAAGGGAATGGTTATTAATAATGCATTGAACAATACCTTAAACCGTACCATTATTACTTCATTAACAGTATTTATGGTGGCATTGGTATTATTCATCTTTGGAGGTGAGGTCATCAAAGGATTTACATTTGCCTTGTTAGTAGGTATCTTCTTTGGTACTTATTCTTCAATTGCAATTGCTACACCAATTGTAATCGACTTTGACAAGAAAAATCAATCAAAATAATTGATTTAAAATAATTAAAAAGCCCTTTCTCCAAAAGAGAAAGGGCTTTTTTGTGCGGTTTATTGAACAGCTACTTTTGCCTTGTGCCTAAATACAACAGTCAAAAATTGGTGAACAGCAATTACTGCTGCAACTTCGTAGAAAATCAAACCCACATGAAATTTAAATTGATTATTGCCTTCTTGCTAATGGGAATTGGCATGCAAGCCCAGGATTTGGAGCCTAAAGGAACCATTAAGGACCCTAAAAAAATTGGCGAGAAAATCCATAATATTTTGCTTTCAAAACGCATGAAAGAAGCAACGCACCAGCGTGATTCTATGCACGCCCTTAACCTGGCTTATAAAAAAGATACTACCGAAAGAGGAATTGCTTACCGTAATTTAGACTCCTTGTTCAACGCATTAACCCAAAGCCATAAAGACCTCAATGCAAAATATGCAGGCTTGGAAAATGACTACAACGACATGAACAATAAGTATACAGACCTTATTCGCTCAAGTTTAAATAGAACAGAACAACTGAACATGGCGCTTAAAGAGAAAGGCGAGCAATTGTTGGCGCGTGAGAAACGCTTGGCCGAATTGGAAAACTTACTTAAACGCCAAGATTCTATTACCAACGCCTTAAACAGCATAATTAAAAAAGCTTTATTGAGTTTTAACAGTGATGAAATTACCGTGGAAATGAGAAATGGTAAAGTATATGTTTCTATGACAGACAAACTGTTGTTCCGCAGCGGTAGCGCAGATGTGGAAGAAAAAGGAAAAGATGCCATTAAAAAATTGGCTGAAATATTAAATAAAAATTCGGATGTGGCTATTATGATTGAAGGTCATACCGACAATGTGCCAATTAAAACGGCGCAGTTCAAAGACAACTGGGATTTAAGTGTGGCCAGATCAACCAATATTGTTCGCTTATTAGATGAAATGTATAAGGTAGATGCCAAACGTTTAACAGCAGCGGGAAGAGGTGAATACCTACCTAAAGCAACAAATGAAACTGCAGAAGGAAGAGCTAAAAATAGAAGAACCGAAATTGTTCTTACTCCTAAATTAGATGAGCTTTATAAATTAATTGAAAAGAGATAGTCTTTAAAAATAGTTATTGGTTTAAGCAGGCAATAAGTTACATTACTTATTGCCTGCTTTTTTTATGTCGGTTCGAACCGAAACCTTTTAGACTAGGAAATTATTTTGCTTGCTGCGGCTTATCTGTTGCACATTTACATGCACCACCCTCACAGGCATGACCTTGACTGCTCTTGCGAATGGTTTTGTAGAGATAAACCATGGCCCCAATAAAGAGCAAGCCTACTGCAATATTTTGCCAATTGAAATAGCTCAAAATTATGCTTCTTCTTTTTTCTTAGCTGCAACAAAAGTCATACCCAATATCAATAACAAACCACCGTATAAGGCAATGGAAGATGCGTAGGCAATTTTCTCACCCGTTACAATCACAGTAGGTTCAAACTTAAATTCAATTTGGTGTTTACCAGCAGGAACTTTTAAGGCACGCAAAACGTAATTTACACGCTCATGAGGCACCAAAGCACCATCAATGTATGCATTCCAGCCTTTCTCATAATAAATTTCAGAGAATACCGCCAATTGATCTGCATTGGCATTAGCCGTATAAACCAATTTATTGGGTTGGTAAGTATTTAAAACAATGCTGGCACTCGAATCAAATGCTGGTGTAAATCCTTTTAAATCTGCCTCAAAACGCTTATCAATAATGGCTGTTTGCTTAGATTGAAATCCAGTTAAGGCATTGATTTCTTCATCTGCATTGTTTACCCATTTAATTTCTTTAACGAACCAAGCATGTCCATTGGCATTAACATTGGGTTGTACAAATTTATTATTGGTAGAATCTTGAAGGATAAAATATTTTGCGTTTAACATATTGTAACACTCCATATTCATTTTACCCAATTGCCATTCAATTAACTCTTGGTACCTGCGCATTTTTGCACCGTGGTAACCGCCTAAAGAGTTGTGGTAGTAAGCAGTTAAGGCATCTTTATCAAAATCTGTGGTATTGTTATATACACGGTAATGAATGTCTTTATCTGCCAAAATTTGTTCATCAATTGGTGTCTTTTCAACGGCAGCTTCCTTTTTCTTTTTCTCAAAATCTGAATCATTGAGGTAACGTTTGTCTACTCCCCATAAATCAACTAAGATTAATGCACCAAGTAAAATTACCAAATGATTGTTTTTTAATTTGCCTATTTGGTAAAACCACAAGGCTGCAACTGCTGCTGCAATAAAAGCTAATGAACGCAAGGCATCCATGCGCAAAAGGCTTTCTCTATCTGCCATTAACGAATCTTTTAACCATTGCGGAAAATTCATGCGCGCATCTGTTTCACTGGTAAAATCAAAGAACATACCTGGCATTAAAGCAAAGATTAACAGTAAACCACCAACAATTCCTACGCTGTATTTCATTGCTTTGATAAATTCTGGCTTGCTAATTTTCTTTTGCATGATTTCTCGCACCGCTAGCACCGCAAGGAAAGGAAAGAGTGTTTGCGCAACGCATAAAATAAAAGTAACCGACCTAAACTTATTGTACAGTGGAAAATAATTGAAGAAAACATCTGTAAGCGGCATAAAATTCTTACCCATAGATAAGAAAATGGCTAGCATTGCAGCAGAGAATATCCACCATTTTTCTATGCCCTTAATTACAAACATGCCCAATACAAATAAGAAAACTATAATAGCTCCATAGTATATTGGACCCGCTGTAAACGGCTGATCGCCCCAATAAATTGGCATTTGTTTAACTACATCTTTGGCATTAGGATACCCTTGTTTTTGCAATTCTTTATATGTGTAACTACTGGTTCCTAAATCACCACTACTTGCGCCACCATACATATTAGGAATTAATAAGGTAAATGGTTCTGTAGCACCATTACTCCATTGCAAGGCATAATCTTTATCTAATCCAGAAGAACTGTTGGCTGCATTGCTTTCACCTGCAACGGTTTTGGTTAATTCAGATTTTCCACGAATACTGTATTTACCATATTCTTCGGTAGCCAATAAACCTGTAATATTTGTACCAACCCCCACAGCAGCTGCAACTGCCATAAAAATGCCAGCAGTAAAAAAGGACGGCAAGGTTTTGTTTCTAAAGGCATTGATTAATTCTACTACCATCCAAGCAAGAACAATAAAGATGAGGTAATAGGTAATTTGAATATGCCCAGCAGACAGTTCAAATGAAACCGCAATACCCGTTAATATAGCCCCGAGCCATTTATTTTTATGCAAAGTAACTTGCATGCCCGCTAAAACCAGCGGGATAAATGCAATGGCATTTCCCTTGGTAATATGGCCCGCATCAATATTTATAAAATTAAAGGTGGACAGCGCAAAGGCCAGTGAACCGGCAATTGCAAGCCAAGGAGAAACTTCAAAAGTGAGCAACAAAATATAGAAGCAAGCAAATAACAAGAAAATGGTATCTGCTGGGTTTTTAAATACTTCAGACAACTTAAATAAGATATTGCCTGTAAAGTTTCCATGGTAGGTAGCACCAATTAAATAACTTGGCATACCCCCAAAAATACTATTGGTCCAGAAGGTTCTTTCGCCACTGGCTTTTTCAAATTGTGCAATTTCTTGAAAGGTTGCTTTCCACTGCAATACATCATATTGCTTTAGAACTTTACCATTAAAAAGTGGCGTGAAATAGGCAAAAATTACCAGCATAATCACTGCAAATGCAATAATATGTGGAAGGGCTTTTTTCATGAAAGATTGGTTCATATTTCGATGTTTTGAGGGCACAATATAAATAAAATAAACAAAGGGGAGAATACCCTAGTGACCAATATTTATTATTCTTTTAAGATTTTCAATGAACCAATAAAAAAAGGACCACTTGATATACTCAAGTGGTCCTTTTTAATACGTTTGCAGTAAATACTAACTGCAACCAGTTTGGGTTCCGCAATTCAAGCACTTGTAACAAGCGCCACTGCGAATGGTAATATGACCGCATGTAGGACAAGCAGGGCTATCACCCATACGCTTATTCATTTCACTCACTTGGTCTATTGGTGCAGCGGCAGTAGCTTCAACAGCTACAGGCTTTGCTTTTACCTCCGTTTCAATTTTCACTTCAGCGCGTTGGAAACTTACTGGAGAACTTGCAGCAATTGGGTTCGAACCATTTGCAGCTTTTTCTGTTGCAATGGCAGCAGCCAATTTATGTTGGTTTATAGCTAAGTTTCCACGTTGGTTATCATTAGGTGTAACTTGTACAAAATCTTCTCTGCCCAAATATTCAAAACCTAACATACGGAACATATAATCGATGACAGATGTTGCGTTTTTGATGTTATCATGACCTGCAACCATACCAGCTGGTTCAAAGCGGGTAAAGGTAAATTTGTCTACGTACTCGTCCAAAGGCACACCGTATTGTAAGCCCAATGAAACAGCAATAGAGAAACAGTTCATCAATGAACGAAGGGTTGCACCTTCTTTGTGCAAATCAACAAAGATTTCTCCCAATGTTCCATCTTCATATTCACCTGTTCTAACAAAGATGGTTTGACCACCAACGGTAGCTTTTTGGGTGAAACCACCACGCTTACCAGGTAAGGTTTTGCGGGCTACTACACCAGCTAATTTATGTTTAAATGCTGTATCATGTGTTCTATTTAAGATAGCAGTTGCAGCTTCTAACACTTGCTCTGGACTTAATTCGCCAACTGGTTTGTGTGCGTCTTCTCCCAAAACTTGTTCTACTGCTTCTTGGATATCTTCTTCATCATCCTTCACATCAGATTTATTGCTCAAAGGTTGGCTCAATTTACAACCATCTCTGTAAAGTGCGTTGGCTTTCAAACCAAGACTCCAGCTCATGTGGTAACATTCCTTAATATCTTCAACTGTTGCCTCATTTGGCAAGTTGATGGTTTTAGAAATAGCACCACTTAAGAAAGGTTGTGCAGCTGCCATCATACGGATATGACCTGTTGCAGCAATATAACGGGTTCCTTTGTTACCACATTTGTTGGCACAATCAAATACTGCCAAATGCTCATCTTTCAAGAAAGGCGCACCTTCTACCGACATTGTTCCACAGATAAAATCATTTGCTTCTTCAATTTCGTTGCGGGTAAAACCAAGTTTACGCAATAAATTAAAGTTATGGCTATTGTATTCTTCTGAAGTAAATCCAAGACGTTGCAAGCACTCTTCGCCTAATGTCCATTGGTTAAATGCAAAACCAATTTCAAATGCACCAGAAGCAGCTTTATCTAATTTTTCAATTTCTTCGTCGGTGAAACCACGGAATTTTAATGATTCAGGATTGATATGTGGCGCACCTTTTAAGCTTGCCGAACCAATAGCATATTGAATAACGGCATCAATTTCTGATGGGCTATAACCTAAATTTTTCAATGCTGCAGGAACACCTGTATTGATGATTTTAAAATAACCACCACCCGATAATTTTTTGAATTTAACCAAAGCAAAATCTGGCTCAATACCCGTAGTATCACAATCCATTACCAAGCCAATTGTTCCTGTAGGAGCAATTACTGTTGCTTGCGCATTGCGGTAACCATATTCTTCACCCATTTGTACTGCTAAGTCCCATGAGTTACAAGCAGAAGTTAATAAATAATCTGGGCAATATTTTGGATCAATACCAGAAGGTCTGATAGATAAACCTTCATAAGCATCAGTTGCGTTGTAAGCAGCATAACGGTGGTTACGCATTACACGCAACATATGTGTTTTGTTTTCTTCGTACTTAGAGAAAGTTCCTAAGTATTTAGCCATTTCGGCAGAA